>JAAXUL010001065.1 GCA_013336035.1 Chloroflexales bacterium | reverse complement strand
TCGGCGCTGGCGCGCACGCGCACGACGGCCAGCTCGATCGTCCGCTCGCCGCCCGCGTGGCGCTCGGGCACGGTGACGTAGCCGCAGTCGGAGCGGGCGACGAGCGGCTCGGCGACATCGAAGCTCGCGCAGGGCTCAGGCGCCCAGGCCACGCCGAAGCCGGCGGCGGGGGCCGCGGTGGGTAGGACGCCCGTCGCGGGGGCCACGGTGGGCGCGACCGTCGCGGGGGTGGCGGTGGGCGGGGCGGCGGTGGAGGCCGGGGCCGCGGTGGGCGCGGGCGTGGGACTAACCACGGATGGCCCGCAGGCTGCCAGCAGCGCGAACCCGGCCAGCAGAATGGGACGGAGCGTCCTGGTCAGATACGAGGACATAGCCTTTTCCTTCCATCAATGTGGCTGCTCCGGTCGGCTCCGGTAGAGAGAGAGCACCTGGTGCGAGTAGGGGATGCTGAAGCGCGCTCAGCGGGTCAGCGCCCGGTCACCGCGTCGATCTCCTTGATGGTCGCGTCCAGGTCGGGCACCAGGCGCACGCCCAGGGCCTGCTCCAAGGCGTAGCCTACCGCGATCAGCCGGGCGTCCGAGAAGTGGGGGCCGGTGAGGTAGACCCCGGTCGGCTCGTTCGAGCCCTCCAGTCGCCCGATCGGGATGTTCAGGGCGGGGACGCCGGCCGCGCCGAGGTTGGCGTAGTTAGAGCCGAAGAGGATCACGTCGACGTTGTACTCCTTGGCGACGTCCGAGAGCCACGCCTCGGCGACCTGCCAGTCGCCGTTCACGGCGGCCTGATACTGCTCGGCGGTGATGGTGGTCGCGACGGCGCCCTCGACGTAGCCCTGCCCATAGGGCGCGCGGGCCGCCTTGTCCTCGTTCACCGTCCGCACGACCTCCTCGAGCGAGCGAACCGGCGCTCCCGCGCCGACGCCGGCGAAGAAGCGGCTGATCCCTTCGCGAAACCCGTAGGGGATGTAGGCGACGTATGGGCCTTGGAAGCTCCTCGGCAGCTCGCTCTCCTTGATCGTCACGACCTCGATGCCCTGGCCCTTCAGCGCGTCGATGATCGGCTGCGTCGCGCTTTGGAGCACCGGCTGCAGTTGTGCCATCGCCCCCTGCTGCTCCTCCGGCTTAAGCGCGGCGAAGTCGCTCACGCCGAGGTACTGGTTGGCGGTGGCGTCGAAGATCACCACGCCGACGCGCAGCTTGCGCGCCTCGTCCAGTGAGAGGTACTGCGTAAAGTCGACGTCGGCGAGCTCGGCGGCGGCGGCGGTGTTCGGGTCGTTCGGGTCGGTGGCGGCCAGGGCGCTCAGCAGCACGGCCACGTCGGTCACCGAGCGCCCGATTGGCCCGGCGGTGTCGAGGGTCGGCTCGAGCGGGATGATGTAGTCGCCGCTGACGAGACCCTTGCTGGGCCGCATCCCGACCACGCCATTGGCCCGCGAGGGCTGCACCAGCGAGCCGGCGGTCTCCGAGCCGACGCTCACGGTCGTCAGCTCGGCGGCGACGGCGACGGCCGAACCCGAGCTAGAGCCGAGCGTGTCGTAGGGGCCGTGGGGGTTGCGCCCCTGCCCGCCGAGGGTCGAGAAGCCGCTCGGCATACAGACGTCGGTGTAGTTGGCCCACTCGGAGAGGTTGTTCTTGCCCAGGATCACCGCGCCGGCCTCGCGCAGCTGCGTGACCAGGAAGGCGTCGCGATCGGGCTGCCAGTCCTTCAGGGCGTAGTTGCCGGCGGTGGTGTGCAGCGGCCCCGCCGTGGCGATATTGTCCTTGAGCATCACCGGGATGCCGTGGAGCGGGCCGCGCACTGCCCCGGCGGCGCGCTCGGCGTCCAGGTCCCGGGCGATCGTCAGCGCCTCGGGGTTCAGCTCCATCACGGCGTTCAGGCGGCCCTCGTCGTAGCGCTGGATGCGCGCGAGGTAGGAGAGCACCAGCTGCTCGGACGTGAGCGTGCCGTCGGCCAGCAGCGTCTGGATCTGGGGGATGGTCTTGCCGTCGAGCGCCGCATCGATGGCGTCAGCCTGCTCGGGGCTGAAGCTGAGCAGCGCCGCGCTGAATGGGCTGAAGTCGAGCGGCCGCTTCACGCTCACCGGCGGGTCGGGGATCGGGTAGGTGCGGGTCGGGCACTGCGCCTTTGCGGCCACTATCGTGGTCATGGCCTGGTTGTAGAGCTGCTGGAAGGTCTCGACCTCGGTCCCGGGAGGCTCTTCGGACGGGGGCGCGGTAGATGGTTCGGGCATTGCTGTCGGCTCCTGCGTAGGCGCCGCGGCTGCTGCCGTCGGCGCGACGGTGGCCTCGGGCGGGGCGGCGGGCGTAGGCGTCGGAGCCGTGGTCGATTGGCCGCAGGCCGCCAGCAGCAGCGCCGCGAGGAGGAAGAGCGCCAGATTCTTGGTCATGGTGTGTCCTTGTGTCGTTGTCAGACCGTGTGACGTGGCCCGAGGTCCACGTCGAGGCAGCGTTCGAGGGCGTTGGCGCGCCAGATCAGAGTCGCGACGCCGATCAGGCCGAAGCTCACCGCCCCAGTCTGTCAGATGGCGTCGTCACGCTCCTTTTCTTAGGGATACGCAAAGGGCGGCTGACGTTCGGCCAAGCAGCTCGTGTCGGGAGCCTGCCGCGGATCGGCCAGAAATGCCAGGACAATCTGGTTCGAGCAGGCGATGTTCAGCAGGGAGCCGTGGCCCGAACCCGGCACCGTGACCACGTAGGCGGTTGCGAGCTTGTCGGCCACCCGCTTGCCGTAGGGCAGCGGCGTCGCTGGGTCACGGGTACCGTTGAGTACCAGGGTCGGCGTGTCGGGATTATCCAGAACGAAGGGCTCCTCGGCCTCGACTGGGCGGAGCTTGCACTGCCGCCTGGTTGCTGCGGCCTCTCCGGGATGTTGACCTGGCTTTTGACTAGGTCGTCGAGATTGGCGGCGTCGGGGAAGAGGGCTTTCTGCCCACCTACGATGAGCAGCCCCCAGAGGACGTACACACCCAACGAGACGACCAGGCTATTCGGGCGGGAGCCTGCTACTTCCTGGGTCACCATGACATCCTCCAATGCATCACGCACCAGCGTGCGGAGGGGCCAGTGGGGAGGCTGCGCCTCCCCACG
>JAAXUL010000308.1 GCA_013336035.1 Chloroflexales bacterium | reverse complement strand
CCGCCCTCGCCGAGGTCGGGCGCCGCCAGGGTGAGGTCGGCCTGGTAGCGCGACAGGGCGGCCACCTGGCCGGGGATGCGCCGGCCGCTATCGCCGGTGAGGATAGCTGCCCGCAGGTCGCGGCGCCAGAACGGCATCAGGCGCCCGAGGAGCAGCGTAAGCCTGGCCGGGTCGCTCCCCCCATCGATCAGCGCGAAGCGGCCGCGCGGCGTCTGGATAAGCGCCGCCTCGCCCGGCGCCGGCAGAATGTAGACGTGCAGCCGCCCGTCGGGCCGCTGAGCCCAGGCGACGGTCGCCAGGGCCAGGGCGACCACAGCGGGGAGCAAGAGCCGGCGCCAGAGCGCCGGGGGAGGGGCGGTGTCCATAGGGCGCCTCCGCGGTAGAGAGCCTGCCACGTTCTATACCGCCAGGCGCGCGCGGAGGGTGCGGCCACGCAGCCCTTACGCCAGGGCGACCACCTCGACCTCGATCCGCGCGTCGCGGGGCAGGCGGGCGACCTGCACGGTCGAGCGGGCGGGCGGGCTGTCGGGGAAAAACTCGGCGTAGGCGCTGTTCATCACCTGGAAATCGTTCATATCGGCCAGGAAGACCGTGACCTTAACGACCCGGGCGAGCGTCGAGCCGGCGGCCGCGAGGACAGCCTCGAGGTTAGCGAAGATGCGCCGGGTCATCCCGCCAACGTCATCCTCGACCAGCTTGCCTGTGGCGGGGTCGATGGCGAGCTGGCCAGAGACGAAGACAAAGCCGCCGGCGCGGATGGCCTGCGAGTAGGGGCCGATCGCCTGCGGCGCACCCGCGGTGCTGATCACCGTGCGCTCCATAGACACCTCCTTGTACGAGCGAGCGGCGCCATTATAGCATGTGCGCGCCGACGGCCCAGGGCCGGCTCAGGCCTTCGCGGGATCGTAGCGCAGGTGCGGCCCATCGCCGTGGCGCAGGCGCCACGTGCCGGGGGCGTGGGCGAGGCAGATCACCGGGATGCGGCCCGCCGCGCTGAGCCGGACGGCCTCGGAGGTGTCGGGGAGCCAGACGCTGCCGACGGAGGTGCGCTGGCGCGTGATCGGGATGGCGCAGTCGAGGTAGGCGCCCGCCGGCCGGCCGCTGGCGCTGCGGCAGGGCCGCAGCCCGATCACATGGGCGTTGATCACAAGCCCGTGGCGCAGCAGGTGGTAGTCCTCGCGCACATTGTGGTAGAGGCGCAGGCATGGCCCAAGCAGGCGCACGCCGACCAGGGCTACGAGGGCGAGGCCCGCCAGCGGCGGGACGCCCAGGGCCGCGAGCGCCGCCGCGGCGATCACGCACAGGATCACGAATGGGTCGAGGTAGACCGTCAGGGGGCGCTCGAGCAGATACTCGCCGATCAGATTGGGCACAAAGAAGATCGGCAGACGGCGCGGCGCCGGCTGCTCCAGCGTATCGGGATCGACCAGCTCGATAATATCAGGCACGCTAGCTCCTCGCTCCAGGCCACAGCTACTACGACATATTGTAGGAGCAGGGCGTTACCGGCGCAAGGAGCGCTCAGCGGGTTGCCACGAGGAAACCGATCAGGATGAGTAGCTGCCAGAAGATCGGGAGCAGACCGCCGAGGATGGCCTGGCTGCCCTTCCACTCATAGAGGGCCTGGAAGAGATCCGAGGTGAGCCAGAAGGCCCAGGCCGCGGCGGCGACCCAGGCCAGGATGGCCAGGACGGGCAGGCCCACCACCTGGAGCAGCAGCGCCGCCAGCAGGGGCAACAGCCGGGGCAGCTGGCTGGCCGGGTAGAGCGCGACGGCCCGGTAGCCCTCCTCGCCGCCGCCGGTGTTCTCGTCGAGGACCAGCGACACCAGGCTGACCAGGGGCCACTCGAGCAGCCCGAAGACCCAGATGGCGAGGAAAGCGCCCACCAGGCCCAGGCCCGGGGGGCTGTCGGCCAGAAGCCCATCGGCCAGGAGCAGCAGCGCCGGGAGGAGGGCCACCAGGGCCATTGGGCCGGCCGCGGCCACGAGGCGCGGCAGCGCCACGGCCTTTGTGTCGAGGTCGGCCCGGGCCTCGGCCACCAGCGCGTCGAGGGCCGCGCGGCGCTGGAAGGCCAGCCAGACGAGCCACGAGCGGGCCTCCTGCTGCAGCACAGGGTCGCGCCCCTCCTGCTCAAGCGGGGCGATGCTATTGACCGAGTGGCTGAGCAGAGCCTGGAAGCTGCCGATGGCCGAGGTGATCAGCACGCCCGGCGTGCTGCTCCCATCGTAGAGCAGGCTGCTCAGGCGGCCCATGCCGGGCAGCTTCGGCGACTGGAGCAGGAGGATCTGGCTCTGCTCGCTGATCTCGGTGGCCTTAAAGGCGCTCACGCGCTGCCAGGGGATCAGCTGCCAGCTTCCTCGGAGCCCGGTGCGCACGGCCATACCCTCGTCGCGCGACTCGAGGCTGGGCAGCAGGCCCCTCAGCCAGAGGATCGCCGGCACGGCGGCCAGCAGCATCAGGTGGGCGGCCACAAGGATCCACCAGGGCGCGGGCAGGTCGGGTCGCTCGGGCAGGCCCATGAAGGGCACGCCCTGGGTGCGGTAGGCGTTGTACAGCTCGATATAGCGCGGGTCCATGAAGGTCCAGCTAAACGGCCAGGCGGTGCGCAGGGCGGGGAAGGTGAGCGCGAGGAAGCGGCCCCAGGCGCCGAGGTAGCTAGCGACGAGGGCGATCGCGAGGATGGCCGTGGTCACAGCGAAGAGGGCCGTGATACGGGCGGGGTAGGCCGCGTGCACGGGGCCGCTCATCAGCTGGGAGGGAGTGATCTGCCCGGCGGCGTCATCGCTGGCCGTGCGGCTAAAGAAGGCGCTGGGGCTGAGCAGCAGCCGGAAGAGGGGCGACTGCGCGCGCTCGTGCAGCCGCACGGCCGTTACGCCCTCGAGGGCCCGGGCGGTGCGCTCGCTCTGGCTGAGTATGGTCTTCAGCAGATCCTCGAACTGCGAGATGTTCGAGGTGATATAGAAGCCCGGGCGCCCGCCGAAGCCATAGAAAAGGCTGTAGAGCCGGTGCCAGGTGGTCAGCTGGCGGCTGTCGGTCTCGGCGAGGAGCACGAAGCGCTCGCCGGCCAGGTCCTGGGTAACCTTCAGAGCGCGCAGATCCTCCCAGCGCAGGGGCAGCCACGCGCCGGCGAACTCGACCAGCAGGCCGACGTTGCTGGTGCGCACGGCGGGGAAGGCGTTGCGCAGGATGAGGGCGGCGAGGAGGGCCACGGCGGCCCAGGCGAGGGGCGCGAGCAGGGTCGGCAGGAACCTGAGCAGCGTATCGGCGTGGGGGTGGGCGATGCTCTCGATCCACTCTACCACCGTCAGCAGCAGAGGGACCTCGCGGAGCAGGGTGTCATCGCGGCCAAGCAGATCCCACATGCCGCGCAGGATGACGACGCCCAGGTTGACGACCGTCACGGTGACGATGATAGCTGAGAGCCAGGCGATAGAGGAGGTGATCAGGCGCGGGTAGCGGTGGTATCGTTCTGCTTGGCGCATCCTTGCTCCATAGGCATGCGGCGCTAGGCTTCGAGGTCAATCGCAGGCTCGCCTGACAGGAGCTGCTGGACGCGCAGCTCGGCGCTGTCGAGCAGGTGCTGGCAGTCGGCGGCGAGGCGCACGCCCTGCTCGTAGAGGGCCAGGGCCTCGGCGAGGGGCAGCTCACCCTGCTCGAGACGGGCGACCACCTCCTGGAGGCGGGCGTAGAGCGTCTCATAGGTGTCAACGGGGGTTAGCGCGCTCATTGACGTCTCGTTTCTGGTTTGGCGCCTGCGGGGGGCGTCTGGGCGGTGGCGGCCAGATCGCCGTCGCGCACAGTGATCGTTAGCGGGGCGCCGGGAGGGGCGTGGTCAGGCGCGGTGACGACGCGGCCGGTTTCGGCGTGGCGCACCACAGCGTAGCCGCGGGCCAGGGTCGCCAGGGGGCTGAGGGTGGCGAGGCGGCCGGTGAGGCCGCGCAGGTTGACCAGGCGCAGATCGGTGCCGGTGATGAAGGCGCGCTCGAGGCGGCGGGCCAGGTCATCGACCTGCTGGCGGTCGCGGCCAAGCCGGCGCATAGGGGCGTAGTGCTCGACGGCGCGGGCGGCCTGGGCCAGGGCGGCGCGATGGCCGGCGATCTCGCGCGAGACGGCGAAGGTCATCTGGGCCCGCGCAGCGTCGACGAGGGCCCGCAGATCGGCCAGCTCGGGCACGGCCAGCTCGGCGGCGGCCGAGGGCGTGGGGGCCCGCAGGTCGGCCACATAGTCGACGATCGTCGTGTCCGTCTCGTGGCCCACGCCGCTGATCAGCGGGACAGGGCTGGCGAAGACGGCGCGGGCCACGGCCTCGTCATTGAAGGCCCAGAGGTCCTCGAGGGAGCCGCCGCCGCGGGCGAGGATGATCAGGTCGACGCCGGCCTCATAGGCCTGGTAGAGGGCCTCGACAATGCTGTCGGGGGCGCGCTCGCCCTGCACGAGGCACGGCGCGACCACGACCTGGACCAGGGGGCAGCGGCGGGCCAGGATGCTCAGCATATCCTGCAGGGCGGCCCCGCCGGGGGCGGTGACCAGGCCGATGCGGCGGGGCAGGGCCGGCGGGAGACGCTTGCGCTCGGGGCTGAAGAGTCCCTCGGCCTCGAGGCGGGCCTTTAGCTCTTCGAAGCGGGCGTAGAGCAGCCCGACGCCGGCGGGCAGCATCGCATCGACATAGATCTGCAGATCGCCGCGGGGGCTGTAGAAGCCGAGCCTGCCGTGGGCCAGGACTAGATCGCCCGAGCGGGGAAGCGCGGCCAGGCGGGCGGCGGCGCTCTTCCACATCACGCCCCGCAAGAGGGCGCCCTCATCCTTCAGGCTGAAGTAGCAGTGACCCGAGGCGGCGTGACGCTTGAACTCGGACAGCTCGCCCTCGAGCCACAGATCGCTGAAGAGCGGGTGCGACTCGAGCAGCTCGCCGAGGTAGGTTGTGACTTCCGTGATGGAGAGGGCCTGGTACATGGCGAAGGGCTGGGGGCCGGGGCCGGGGGCTGAGGCCAGGTAGCGGACCTTTCAGCCTTCAGCCCTCGGCCCCCGGCCTTATCATAGCGGCTCGATCACCAGGAGCGGCTGGCCGTACTCGACGGGCTGGCCGTTCTTGACGAGGACGCGGGCCACGCGGCCTGCGAAGTCGGTCTCGATCTCGTTCATCATCTTCATGGCCTCGATGATGCCGATCGAGTCGCCGGCCCGCACCTCGTCGCCCTCCTGGACGAAGGGCGGGTCTTTGGGCGAGGCGGCACTGTAGAAGGTGCCGACCATGGGCGCCGTGATAGTGTGGCCGGCGGGCAGCTCGACGGGTGGGCCCTCGGGGGCGGCAGCTGGTGCGACCAGAGGCTGAACAGGGAAGCCTGGAAGCGGCATGGGGGCCATGGGCTGCTGCATCAGGGGCGCCAGGGCCATAGGCTGTGGGGCGACGATAGAGTGGCCGCGCTTCACGTGGAGCTTGGTCTCGCCGCGCTCGATCAGGATCTCGGTGATATCACTCTGTCCGATCAGGCGTAGCAGCTCGCGAACGGTGCTCAGCCCAAACACGTCGGCGTCGGTCTCGGGGGTATCCGATGTCGCGTCGCTCATAGCAGCGCAGAGCCTCCATCTCATAGAAACAGGTCTATTGTAGCATAGATTGGCCTCTGCCATGCCGCGCGTCCGGATCTGCCCACCGCGGTGAAAGGCTCTTCACCGAGAATGGTGGTCTCTTTCCTTAGATCGTGTACCCCCCTATGGTATCCTCGGCTAGAATGTATTGAGTGATGAATTGCACAAGGAGGCCTCGGTATGTTCCGCCAGAACGAAGGCACGCTTGACCGCGATATCCGCATCGGCCTCACCGCCCTCTTCGGTCTGATCGCGCTGTTCGCCCCGTTCGGCGGCCTGTGGCAGATCATCCCGGCCTTGCTCGCGGTCGTGATGCTGGTCACCGCCGCCGTCGGCGTCTGCCCGCTCTATATGCTCTTCGGCATCAACACCTGCGATGTCGACACCAGCAAGGCCACGAAGTAGCCTGATGCACATCCAGGACGGCCCGCGCGTGGTGGCGACGCCAGAGCTCGGCTCTATCTATCTCAATGTGCAGCCCCACGCGCTGACGATCTCGGACAATCTGCGCGCGACCTATACGTTTGATCGCGAGGGCCGGCTGCTGGGCTGCTTCGTCGATGGGGTGAACTACCGCTGCGGCCTCTGCGGCGATATCCTGCTGAAGGCGACGCAGCCCGGCGGCGGGAAGCTGCGGCGGATCTTGCCCCCCGACGAGCGCGCCAGCCTGGCCGAGGGCGTCCACGCCGCGGTGGCGCGCATCGGCGCGGCCATCGCCGGCCAGGTGGCCGACGAGCTGCGCGCCTGGCTCGCTGTGATCCTGGCGTGGGACGCCGGGCGGCGCGAGCGTGACCGCCAGGCGTTCCAGGCGATCTATAAGCCCGTCAGCATTGTGCCGCCGGACCAGTACCGCGCCGTCGTGCTCCAGGCCACCGAGGGCTGTAGCTGGAACCGCTGCAGCTTCTGCACCTTCTACCGCGACCACCGCTTCCACATCAAGGGGCCGGCCGAGCTGCGCGAGCACATCCGGCAGATCAAGGCTTTTCTGGGCCGCGGGCTCGCGCTGCGCACCTCGGTGTTTCTGGGCGATGCCAACGCTCTGATCATCCCGCAGCCGCGCCTGCTCGATCTGCTGCAGGTCGTCTATGATGAGCTGCCGCCCGAGGGTGATCGGGCGCCGCGCGGCATCTACGCCTTTCTGGATATCTTTGGCGGCGAGCAGAAGACCACGGCCCAGTACGCCGATCTGCGCGCGGCGGGGGTGCGGCGGGTCTATATCGGGCTAGAGAGCGGCGACCCCGAGGTGTTTCGCCTGCTCAATAAGCCTGGCTCGCCCGAGGCCTGTGTCGAGGTCGTGCGGCGGATCAAGGCCGGCGGGATCGATGTTGGGGTCATCCTGCTGGCCGGGCCGGGCGGCGCGACGCTCGCCGGCCAGCATGTCGCGCAGTCGATCGCGGCCCTCGAGGCGATGGGGCTCGGGGCGGGCGACCTGGTCTATATCTCGCCGCTGATCGTGCCGGACGACGGGCCCTACAGCCAGCAGGCGCGCGATCTGGGGCTGGCACCCCTGGGCGCGGCCGAGCTCGAGGCCCAGCTGGCCGCGCTTAAGCTGGGGGCGGCGGCGGCGACGCAGCGGCGGCCAAAGGTGGCGCTCTACCACATCGAGGAGTGGATCTACTAGCCGGCCGGTAGAGGATTCCTCTTTCCGCTTGCCGGGCGTCGGCCCGCGCTCAGCCCCCGTGCAGCTGGATGACGCCCCAGCGACCGCTGGTGATCCAGCGCGGGTCGCGCGCCGCGGCCTCGTCTATGCGCGCCCGATCGAGCCCGGCCACCACCTCGGCCTTGCAGGCGCGCAGCAGCAGCAGCGGGGCGGGCGCGTAGGCCAGCACCTGGGCGAGGGGCGCGTCAAAGGGCCAGTGGCGATCGCCAAGCCAGCGACGGTAGTTGGCGTCGCCCTTGCTGATCATCAGCCCCGAGGCCGCCAGGTCGCGCCTCAGGGCGTCCGGGAGCTCCCAGCCCGCCAGCGGCGAGGTCCAGTACCAGTCGCTCCGCAGCTTCAGGCGCCCGTCGTCGAGGGCCGCGCCCAGGCGCTCGCCGAGAGATGCGCCTGGGCGCTGCCGCGCGGAAAGCCAGGCGAGCGTCGTGTGCAGATCCGCCTCGATCGTATCCGAGACGAAGGTCGGGTGGGCCTTGGCGTGCAGCACGACCGCGAGCCCGCGCGCCAGCAGCGCGTCGGCGAGGGCCAGGTCGTGTACGAGCTCGGCCCCGGCGTTGTCGAGGACGATGTCGACGCGGGCCCGGCGAGCTATGAGCGCGTCGAGGTGGGCGAGGGCCGGCGCTGTGTCGTCGGCCAGGAGGTAGGCGCCGCCAGGGCCGCCCCCCTCGCCCGCCGGCCAGAGGCTCAGGTCGGCCTGGTTGCCCCACAGCGCGCCCTGGATCGCCTCGCCGATAGAGATAGGGCCACCCTGGGCCGAGCCGGGGCTGAGCGACGCCTGCGCGAGCCCCAGGCGCTTCTGCAGCGCGAAGGGGTCCGCCTGGTAGCCGGGCCCGGGCTGAAAGTAGCCGGTGGCCTCGAGGACGCGCCGGTAGAAGTAGGTCTCGGCGAAGAACCAGGGGGCCTCGAGCCAGCTCTGGCCCGCATATGGCGCGATGTAGCCCTCCCACAACGCCAGGTCGGGGGCGCCCGGGTCGTTGAGCGGGCGCACCGGCGTGGCGGGGATCTCTGCCGCCAGGGCAGCCACGGCGCGAGCGGCCGCGGGCGAGAGCTCGTTCTCGGCGAGCACACGCCGCCCGATCGCCGGGACGCGGCGCACGATGGTGTCCTGGGCGTAGGAGTCGGGGTCCGCGCCGCGCAGGGGCGGCGGG
>JAAXUL010001064.1 GCA_013336035.1 Chloroflexales bacterium | reverse complement strand
CGTCGGGCTGGCCCGGCGCCGTCATAACGCCCGGCCCGGGCGTCTGAAGGGGCCCGGTCACATCAGTGGCGGCAGGCAGCGCCCCGGCCAGCTCTTCGCGCGAAAGGCTGGCCGCAAGCCACTGCCGATCATCCTCGCTGGGGCGGACCTGCGCCAGAGGCGTGGCGCAGTTCCAGCAGAAGCGGGCCCCGACACGATTCTCCTGGCCGCAGGAAGCACAGACAGGCATAACCTCTCCGACGGGGCGTCATTTGACGCGGGCGATGACGATCGAGATATTGTCCTTCCCCCCCCGCTCGTTGGCCAGGGCCGTGAGGCGCTCGCAGGCGCGAGCCGCGGACGGCTCATCGATGACGATCCGCGCAAGCTCGACGTCATCGACATGGTTGACGAGGCCGTCGGAGCAGAGCAGCAGCAGGTCGCCGCGGGCCAGAGCCTGGCTGGCCGTGTCTACCTCGAGGGTGGGGTCGCCGCCAAGCGAGCGATAGACCACATTGCGCTGCGGGTGGACGCGGGCCTCCTCGGGGGTGAGCTGGCCAATATCGACCAGGCGCGCCACCAGGCTGTGGTCAGTGGTCAGCTGGAGCCACGTGACGCTCTCGCCGGTGACGCCGGCCGGGTTGATCAGATAGGCCCGGCTGTCGCCGACGTGGGCCAGGTGGGCGCGTCGCCCGGTGATCACGGCGACGGTCATCGTGGTGCCCATGCCGCGCTGGGCCGGGTTGCGCTGCGACTGCGTGTAGACGGCGCTGTTGGCCTCGCTGACGGCGGCGCGCAGCAGATCATGCCAGCCGGCGTCGGCGGCGGGGACGCCAGCGCTAAGGGCGGCGGTGAGGTAGGCCTTGAGCGTGTCGCAGGCCAGCGACGCGGCCACCTCGCCCGCCTGGTGGCCGCCCATGCCGTCGGCGACAACCAGCAGGGTGCCGATGCCCCCATCAGCGGTGGTGAACTCGCCGGCGTAGACCATGTCCTCGTTCAGCTTGCGGGCCATACCCACATCGGTGCGGGTGGCGACGCTCAGGCTGAGGGGCGGGGGCAGATGCGTCGCGGGGCGCACGCCGGGGCGCATAGGTGAGCCGCAGGCCACGCAGTACTTCGCGCCGTCGCGGTTGCCGCGGCCGCAGATCGGACACGCGTGGGGGGCCAGGCGCTGGGGGAGCAGACGGCCGGTGACGCGCACCGTCTCGCGGCCCTGCGCGATCTGGGTGGCCAGATTATCGAGGATCTGCGAGAGATCCTTGATCGCGCTGGCGGCGTTCTCGCGGGCCACGCCCTCGGCGCTCTCGAGGCGCTGGCGCCAGTAGAACACGCCCGACTCGACCACGGCCAGCAGCTCGCGCAGGCTGAGCGTGTCGGAGGACGAGAGGTGCAGGCGGCGCCCGCCGGCGAGGGCGACCTCCTCGGGCTCATCGCCCACGGGGGTGCCACAGCGCGTGCAGAAGCGGGCGGCTGGCGTGAGGGGCGCGCCGCAGGATGTGCAGGCCCGAGTGCCCTGATCGGTCAACACAACACCTCAAGGGGGTGTGAGGCTTCACTCAGTGATCGCGTCGATCTCGGGTAAGACGACGCACGGCGGGCGAGGGATGCGCCCGCGGGCCAGGCCGATGGCGGAGTTTTTCGCATTATGAGGTGCTATACTTGGGCCAGCCAAATTATAGCATAGGAGCCCAGCGGCGTGTCTACCCCAGCCCCGCCTCTCTGTGCCTACTGCCGGGCCCCCCTTAGCCGCCCCGCGGCCCGCTATTGCACCCGCTGCGGCAGAGAGCAGCCCCAGCGCACCCTGGTCACGACCGCCGCTCCCACCGCTACACAAGCCACCGCCACGCTCTCTGGGGCGACCCTGCAAGTACAGGAGGAAGGGCAGACCCGCGCCGTGCCGCTGGGGCCCACGCCCCTGACCGTGGGCCGCGCCCCCGACAACCAGCTCGTCCTCGCCTCGCGCTTCGTCAGCGGGCACCACGCCCGAGTCGAGGCCGCCGGCCAGGCCCATCGCATGGTCGACGTGGGCTCGACCAACGGGCTGCTCTACGAGGGGCGCCGGGTGCCTAGCCACGACCTGGCCGACGGCGACGTCATCCGCATCGGCGACCCCGCCACCGGCAGCTTCGTCACCCTCACCTATAGCAACCCGGCGGCCACGCGGGCACCCCAGGCCAGCCAGGTCGCCCACAGCTACCGGCTCGACCCACAAGACCCCCAGGTGACGATCGGCCGCGCCGGCTGCGACGTCACCCTCGACAACCCGCAGGTCTCGCGCTTCCACGCCCAGATCGACCAGACGGCGGGCGGCGCGGTGCTGCGCGACGCGGGCTCGACCAACGGCACCTTCGTCAATGGGCGGCGCCTGAGCGGGCCGCACAGTCTGCGCCCCGGCGATGTCATCCAGATCGGCGCCTTCAAGCTGATCTACAACGTCGGCAGCCTCGACCAGTACGACCAGCGGGGCGCCCTCCGCGTAGACGCCCGAGGCCTTACCCGGCAGGTGCGCCACGACGGCCAGAGCCGCGTTATCCTGAGCGATGTCTCGCTGAGCATCGCCCCGCGCGAGTTCGTGGCCCTGGTGGGCGGCTCGGGCACCGGCAAGAGCACCCTGATGAAGGCCCTCTGCGGCTACGCGCCCGCCACCGCGGGCCAGGTGCTGGTCAACGGCGACGACTTCTACCGCAACTTTGACAACTACCGCACCGTGCTCGGCTACGTGCCCCAGGACGATATCCTGCATCGCACCCTGCCCGTCGAGCGCGCCCTCGGCTATACGGCGCGCCTGCGCCTGCCCCCCGACACCGCCGAGGCCGAGATCAGCGGCCGCATCACGCGCGTGCTCGAGGATGTCGAGATGACCGACCACCGCGACCAGCTGGTCGAGAATCTCTCGGGCGGCCAGCGCAAGCGGGTGAGCATCGGGGCCGAGCTGCTGGCCGACCCGAGCCTGTTCTTCCTCGACGAGCCCACGAGCGGCCTCGACCCGGGCCTCGAGAAGAAGATGATGTACACCCTGCGCCGCCTGGCCGATAGCGGGCACACGGTGGTCCTGGTAACCCACGCCACCGCCAATATCACTGTCTGCGATCACGTGGCGTTTAT
>JAAXUL010000012.1 GCA_013336035.1 Chloroflexales bacterium | reverse complement strand
CCCGCTCTCCAAGCTGAACGCGTGCATCTCTTGGATCTCAGCCGCGTACCTCCTCACCACCCCCGCCCGAAAAAACGCCCCCTCGGTTGCCAGGGGCACCCACGCCCCCTATTCTGCAACACTCTCAGGCTGGGCGCCTGCTGTATACTTAGGGTAGGCGCCACAAGGCTCCGACTTCGTGGCCGAAATGGTATTGATGCATGGAGCACCTGCTATGCCCTGGCAAGGAATGCCCTTTCGCGGCCGGGTCGGCCTGACCGTGGAGGAGTCGACGCCGGACTGGCCCACGCCCCCACGTCCGCCCGAGAGCACGCCGAATGTGCTCTACATCGTGCTCGATGATGTCGGCTTCGGCCATCTCGGCTGTTACGGCTCGCCCATCGCCACCCCCAATATGGACCGCCTGGCCGCCAGCGGGGTGCGCTACGGCAACTTCCACACGACGGCCATGTGCTCGCCCACCCGGGCCTGCATGCTCACCGGGCACAACCACCACTCCAACGGCATGGGCTGCATCACCGAGCTGGCACAGGGCTTCCCCGGCTACCACGCCGTGATGCCGTCGACCAACGCCATGCTCTCCGAGATCCTCAAGGAGCGCGGCTTCGCCACCTTCGCCGTCGGCAAGTGGCACCTCACCCCCGCCGAGGAGGTGACCATGGCCGGCCCCTTCGAGCGCTGGCCGCTGGGCCGCGGCTTCGACCGCTTCTACGGCTTCCTCGGCGGCGAGACCCACCAGTACTACCCCGGCCTGGTCTATGACAACCACTTTACCCACCCCCCCAAGGGTCCCGAGGAGGGCTACCCCCTCACCGCCGACCTGACCGAGAAGGCCGCGTCCTTCATCCGTGACCTGCGCTCGGTTGACCCCTCCAAGCCGTTCTTCATGTACTTCTGCACCGGCGCCTGCCACGCCCCACACCAGGCGCCTCCCGAGTGGATTGAGCGCTACCGGGGTGCCTTCGACGCGGGCTGGGACGCCTACCGCGAGCAGGTGCACCAGCGCCAGATCGAGCTCGGCATCATCCCGCCCGGCACCGCGCTCTCGCCCCGCCCCGACTGGGTCAAGGCCTGGGACAGCCTCTCCGCGGACGAGCGGCGGCTGTTCGCCCGCCAGATGGAGGTCTTCGCCGCCTTCCTCAGCCACACCGACCACTACCTCGGCCTGCTGATGGACACGCTGGAGGCACTCGGCGAGCTGGACAACACCATCATCGCCCTGATCTCCGACAACGGCGCCTCGGGCGAGGGCGGCTTCGTCGGCTCGTTCAACGAGCAGATCTTCTTCAACAGCCTGCCCGAGTCGATCGAGGAGAACCTCAAGCGCTACGACGACATGGGCGGCCCCACCAGCTACGGCCACTACGCCACCGGCTGGACGATGGCGGGCAACACGCCGTTTCGGCGCTGGAAGCGCAATGTCCATAACGGCGGCATCGCCGACCCCCTGATCGTCGCCTGGCCTAGGGGCATCGCTACCCGCGGCGAGGTGCGCCACCACTACACCCACGCCATCGACATCACCCCCACCGTGCTCGACCTACTCGGGATCGAGCCGCCAGCCATGCTCAAGGGCGTGCCCCAGGAGCGTATGGCTGGCGCGAGCTTCCGCGAGAGCCTGGAGGTGGCCGACGCCCCTGAGAGCCGCACCGTGCAGTACTACGAGCTCTACGGCTCACGGGCGATCTACGCCGACGGCTGGAAGGCGGTCACCTTCCACGCCGCGCCCGGCCTGCCCGCCGACGGCCCCGGCGACCCACTGTTGCCCTTCGGTGAGGACGCGTGGGAGCTGTACCACGTGGCCGAGGACTTCGCCGAGAACCACAACCTGGCCGCGCAGGAGCCGCGCAAGCTCCAGGAGCTGATCAACCGCTGGTTCCTCGAGGCGGGCAAGTACGATGTGCTGCCGCTCAAGGCCCACCAGCAGAAGGGCCTGCGCCCGAAGCCGTTCCCGCTGCGCACGAGCTACACGTACTGGCCCAACACGGCCCCGGTGGATAATGAGGCAGCCGCCGACGTGCGCATGCGTTCCTTCAGCGTCGTGGCCCTGGCCACCATCCCCGCGGGCGGCGCCTCGGGCGTGCTGCTAGCGCAGGGCGGGGCCTTCGGCGGCTGGGCGCTGTTCGTCCACGACGGCCGGCTCGTCTACGAGCACAACTTCGTCGGCCTCGAGTCCTACCGCGTCACCTCCGAGCAGCCCATCCCGGCGGGCGAGGTGAGCCTGGGCTGCCAGCTCGCCGTCACGGGCCACTTCGAGATCAGCGCGCAGCTCACCGCGATGGGTCTCCAGGGCACGCAGGGCGAGGTCACGCTCTTCATCAACGGCGAGCCGTGTGGGACGGGGGCGGTGGAGCGGACGGTGCCGTTCCTCTACTCGCTCACCGGTGAGGGCATGTGCTGCGGCTACGACGACGAGACGCCGGTGAGCCCGCTCTACAAGGCGCCGAACTACTTCACCGCCCTCCTGCACCGGGTCGTCGTCTCGGTAAGCGGCGAGCCCTTCCGCAATACGCTGAAGGAGGTCGAGATCGCGATGGGCCGGCAGTAACCTGCGGAAAGCGGGGAGGCGCGAAGGGGCCGGTTCCGTTGATGCGGCGATTCCCTCATTGCAATGCGGTGCCTGCCCTCCCATGGACGTCTTCGGCTTAGTCAGGTGTCTCCTCGCCAGGATGTCTCGTCGCAGAGCCGGGGAGCACCTCGGCGATGGCCGCCAGCAGCATGCGCAGGCTGACTGGCTTGGCAAGGTAGGCGTTGGCCCCCGCCGCCAGGCAGCGCTCGCGGTCCCCTGGCATCGCCAGCGCGGTCAGCGCGATGATCGGTGTCGCCCCGATCTCCGAGTCGGCCCGAATCTGGCGGATCGCGCTCAGCCCATCGAGCTCGGGCATCTGCACGTCGATGATCGCAACCTCGGGTCGCGTCGCGCGCACCTGGGCCACGGCCTCACCCCCCGTGCGTGCCAGAGCCACCTGACAGCCCTGCTGGCCCTCCAGCTCCGCGTAGAGCTGGAGGGTACTCTCGTGGTCGTCCGCGATGACCAGCCGCGGAGGCCTGGCCCAGCGAGACCCCGTGGGCGCTGAGGCTCGGGGTGTTCGTGGCGCGACATTCTCCGCCGGCGACCAGGGGAGGCTGACGCTGAAGCGGCTCCCCTGGCCGACGGTGCTCTCCAGACTGACGCTGCCCCCATGCATGTCCGCGAGCCGGCGCACCAGGGTGAGCCCCAGCCCGATCCCCTCATATGCGCGAGAAAGGCGCCCATCGACCTGGGTGAAGGGTTGAAACAGCCGATCCATGTCCTCTGGCGCGATCCCGATGCCCGTGTCCCAGACCGTGAATATGATGCACTCCTGGGTCGCATCAGCGGTCACCTCCAGACCCACCCGCCCGCCCGACGGAGTGAACTTCACCGCGTTGTCGAGCAGGTTGGTCAGAATCTGGGTCAGGCGGCGCTCGTCGCCTCGCAAACCCTCGACTTCGCCAGCGACACTACGGAAGAGCTGGATCCCCTTCGCCTGCGCACGGGGCTGGACAAACTGCAGGGCGGTGCGACAGAGAATGTCCACATCGAGCGCCTGCGCATCCAGAACTGCTTTGCCGGCCTCGAGATGGGCGAGATCGAGGATGTCGGAGAGGATACAGCTCCTCTTCCAGGGTAGGAATGTAACCGACCTGCCGATCATCTCGCCCGTGCTCACCTCCCTGATCATTGCGGCGGCTCCAGTGGAGGATGGGGCCGCGGTGGACGGCTACACCACCATGGAGCAGACGAACGAGGTGGGCCTGGCGTTCTTCAACGCGTATCTGAAGGGGGAAGGGAGCTTCACAGCCGCTGAGACGAATTGAGCGCTTCGAGGCGCCTCGCCAAGCGCCGACCGGGGTCTCCAGGCGAATGAGCACATCGGTCAGACAGCAAACAGACGTGCAAAGGAGTTCTACAGCCTTGCAATGCGGGAAACGCTGCATCGAGGGGAGCTGTAGGTAGGGCCAACGTGGCATAATGCGCGGTATGCGCGCGTCTGATTGGGCTTTTTGGCATTGGGAAGCGCTCTGGCGTACTTCGGTGCTCCAGATCGAGCAAGCTCCATCGCTGCCCGATTCTGCGTTGCAATGCGTTCGAGCGCCGCCAGGCGCGCATACCGCGCATTCCTGAGCGTTGCCTAACACCACGTTGTATCTGAACTATGTCTGTCAATGCTGTGACAATGACCATGAGCCAGTCCGTGAGCGCTGGGACGTCGCTGTCGAGAGCAGGCAGTGAGCCGCCACGTGCAGACCCTTCGATGCTCCGCCGCCGATGATATCGCTCACGATGAGGAACCACTGGCTTATTCCGAGCACATGGTGACCCTTCACAGGAGCACGGTCCAGTCAGTGATGAAGCGCCGCCGATCAGGTCACGAGCTCGCGCATCAGCGCAGCGAGTGATGGGGTGGGGCTCGTCGCCTGTATGGCCGCGACGTGTGCGGGGGGCAGCAGTGCGATGCCCGCGTGGAGCTTGCGCTGCGCCCAGACCCGCATCTCTGGGAGCGTCGCCGGGTGCGCCTGCACGAGGGCCAGCCACTGCATCAGGGGCAGCGGATCGGCATCGGTCTGAGTCTGGAGCGTGTCGGCAAGTAAGGCCAGCGCATCGAGCGCGTTCGGCAGGCTCTGCGCCTCCCAGAACCAGCCCAGGCTGGCGCGGATCTGCGCGATGCCGGCGCTCGGCTGGCCTGACCTCGCGAGCGCATAGCCGGCGCGCATCGCGGCGATCTGCGAGTCGCGTACGCTGCCGATCTGCTCTAGCAGGTGCTGGGCTCTCTGATGCTCCGCTAGGGCGCTGGCAACGTCGCCCCGCCACATGTAGATCAGGCCGAGCTGGTCGTGGAGCATCCCGCGGTAGTGCCGGTCACCGATCCGCTCCAGCGCCGCGATCCCCTCCAGCGCCAGCGTGTCCGCCTCGTCCAGGTGCTCAAGCGCCAGGCGCACCGAGAGCATATACCAGATCGTTATGCCGTACATGCTGGCCTCGCCGAGGCTGCGTAGCTGGCTGATTGCCCCCGCGAGCGTGGCGTATGCCTCGTCGAGACGCCCGAGCAGCATCAGGCTGGCCCCAAGCTGCGAGGCGGCGCAGGCGCCCGACCAGGCGTCGTGGGTTGCCGCAGCGTGGAGCACCATCTGCTCATTGTGCCACAGGGCGCGGGCGTACTCCCCGGTGATGGTGTAGGCCAGGCCGGCCGCCAGATGGGCCGGAAATTTGACCATCGCCTCGTCGAAGCTATCGCTCAGCGTCACGGCGTGCTGGGCGTGCTGAACCATCCTGCCAATCTGCCCGAGCCGAAAGACATTGATCGCCTGCCAGCTATGCGCGGACGAGCAGGCCGCCAGCAGCTCGAGCGCGCCGCCCGCTTCGAGCGCCGCTTCGAGCGCCGCAATCAGGCGCGCGCCGATCATTGCGGCCTGCGGGAAGACGCCCAGGATCTGCACGAAGATGAAGCGTGCCGACCAGTCGAGGCCGATGAGATCGAACTGCCCGCTGGCAATCGCCCACTCAAATGCCGCCCAGAGGTTGTCCAGATCAGGCTTGAGAGCACTGACCGCCTCCAGCTGCCGGTGGCTCTTCAGCCAGCTCCCGGCATCCTGGAGCGCGCGCAGGTGGTAGGCGGCGTGTCGGTCGCGCGCCGCCCGCTGTGCGTCGGCATCTGTCTGGAGCTGCTCGGCGGCGAACTGGCGGATCAGCTCGTGGAGCTCGTAGCGGCTGGATCTGCCGTCGACCGCGTCGCCGCGCCGCACCAGCGACTGGGCCACCAGGCTCTCCAGGATCGGCAGCGTGGCCCCGGCCACCGTCTCGGCCGCGGGGCTTGTCCACCCGCCGTGGAAGACCGACAGCTGGCCGAGGGCCGCGCGCTCCGCATCGCCGAGCAGGCGCCAGCTCTCGTTGAAGACGGCGCGCAGCGAGCGGTGGCGCGCGGGGGTGTCGCGGTGCGGCGACTGGAGCGCGCCGATGTCGCGGGTCATATGCGCGGCGATCTCGCACGGCGTCAGCGCGCGCAGCCACGACGCGGCCAGCTCGATCCCAAGCGGCGCGCCGCCCACGGCCGCGCAGATCGCGCTGATCGCTTCCGCCTCGCCTGGCGTCGGGGCGAAGCCGGGGCGTGTCCGCTGCGCGCGGGCGACAAACAGCTCCGCCGCGCTCTCCTCCTGTGCAACGTCGCTGCCGCTGGCCGACCTGGAGAGCGCCAGGCCAGGCACCTCAAACACCCACTCGTCCTGCACGGCCAGCGCGGTGCGTGATGTGACCAGCAGCTTCAGCTCTGGCGCGGCGCCCAGCAGCGCGCCGACCAGCTCGGTCAGCGGCGCCGCGTCCGCCTCCTGCGCCAGCAGATGCTCGGCGTTATCGAGCACCAGCAGCAGCGCCCGCTCGCGCAGCTCCTCGCAGAGCTGTGGGATCGGCGGGCGAAAGCCGCTCAGGATGAGGCCGAGCGCGTGGGCCAGGGCGAGCGGCACCATCGCGCCGGCCCCGACACCGGCCAGGGCGACCAGGGTCGCGCCATCGGGCAGCAGGTCGGCCTGGGTCTGCGCAACCGCAAGCGCTAGGGCTGACTTACCGATGCCGCCCGGCCCGAGCAACGTGAGCAGGCGGCAGTCGGGCCGCGCGAGCAGCCCGGTGAGCTGCTGCTGCTCACGCGACCGCCCGATCAGCACGGGGCTGGGCGTGAGGGCGACCCGCGCAGGGCTTGCCGGCGCTGCCGCGGGCTCGCCAGGCTGCGCCGCACCCGTCTGCCCGCGCGCCGCGCGCAGGAACTGCTCGCGCGCTGCCGGCGCGATCTTCAGCGCATCGGCCAGCAGCGCGGCCACCTCGCGCGAGGGGCGTCGCTCATCGCGCTCGATCTTGCGCAGCGTATGCACCGAGATGCCGGCCTGGGCAGCCAGGCCCGCAGCTGAGATATCGAGCAGCTGCCGCCGCCGCTGAACCTGGCGGCCAAAGGAGTTCTCGACGCGCATGGCTTGCGTACCTCACGCTGGCGTGCCGGCTGTGCTACGGATTGTGCGCCAGCTTGTGCGCGCCTCGCGCGCCACAGGCCGGGCTTGCGCTGCTACCATTAGGTCTATCACCTGGCAGAGCGCTATTGTACGATAGGAGCTTCCACAATGGCAACCAGCCCTTTCAGGCCCGCCGATGACGGGGTGGTCCAGCCCGACGGCGTGAGCCCGGCGACCAGCCCGCAGGACGACTCGATCATCTGGCAGAGCGCGGGCGCACTCGCCGGGCGCATCCGCGTGGGTGAGTTGACGGCCCGCGCGGTGGTTGATGCACACATCCGGCGCATCGAGGCCGTGAACCCGCAGCTGAACGCCGTGATTGTCCCACTCTTTGCCCAGGCGCGGCAGGCCGTCGAGCAGGCCGACGCCGCGCAGCGCCGCGGCGAGCCGCTCGGCCCGCTGCACGGCGTGCCGATCACGATCAAGGAGCAGTTCCTGGTGCAGGGCACGCCGACGACCATGGGCTATGTGCGCGAGGCCGGGCACCGCGCCGCCGCCGACGGCCCGCTGGTGGCCCGGCTGCGCGCCGCCGGCGCGATCATCCTCGGCAAGACGAATGTCCCCCAGTCGCTGATGTCCGCTGACAGCAGCGCCAACCCGCTCTATGGACGCACCAACAACCCCTGGGATCTCGGCCGTGGGCCGGGCGGCAGCAGCGGCGGCGAGGCCGCGATCATCGCGGCGGGCGGCTCGCCGCTCGGGCTCGGCGGCGACTACGGCGGCAGCCTGCGCGTGCCGGCCCACAGCTGCGGCATCCACACGCTGCGCCCGACGACCGGGCGGCTGACCAACTATGACACGCGGGTGGAGCTGCTCAATTTTGTCGCCGGGGTTGAGGTGATTATGCCTCAGGCTGGCCCGCTGGCCCGCAGCGTCGCTGATCTCACGCTGGCCATGGGTGTGCTGGCCGCGCCGGGCCAGGAGCGGCTCGACCCGAGCATCGCGCCGGTGCCCTGGCGCGACCCGTCTGCGGTCGATCTGCGCCAGCTGCGTGTAGCGGTCTACAGCGACGACGGCAACTTCCCCGCCGCGCCCGCGCTGCGCCGGGCCGTGCGCGAGGCCGCCGACGCCCTCAGCGCGCTAGGGTCGCAGGTCGTCGCGTGGCAGCCGCCGGATGTCGCCCACGCGATGCAGCTCTTCTTCGGAGTGGCCACCGCTGGCGGTATCGCCCCGTGGCGGCGCTCGCTCCAGGGCGAAAAGCCAGTCCCCGATATCGCCCAGATGCTCCAGGCCATGGCCATGCCGCCGCTCGGCCGCCGCGCGCTCATCGCGATGCTGCGTGCAACCGGGCAGGCCCGCACGGCGCGGATCGTCGCGAGCATCGGCGATGGATCGGCACGCAGCTACTACGCGCTGACCCAGGCAATAAACGCCTACCGCATGCGCTTTCTGGCCGCGCTGGAGGCCGGCGGCTTCGACGCGATCATCTGCCCACCGCTGGCCACGCCCGCCGTGCCGCACGCGCAGAGCGGCAAGCTCGGCGACTACGCCAGCTACGTGCAGCTCTACAATGTGCTGGGCATGCCGGCGGGCGTCGTCGCGGCCACGCGCGTGCGCCACGATGAGGAGAGCGATCGCCCCTCGAGCAAGGATGCGGTCGAGCAGGCGGCGCGGGCGGCGGAGCAGGGCAGCGCGGGCCTGCCGGTTGGCGTGCAGGTCGTGGCCCGCCACTGGCGGGAGGATGTGGCGCTGGCGGTGATGGCGGCGCTTGAGCGGGCGTTCAGCACGCGACCGGACTACCCGGCGCGGCCTCCGCGCTGTGCAGGAGCTTGATCGCGGCGCCAGAGGCTAGGCCGGCAAACCTTGCTTGAGAGCAAGCTCCTCAAGTCGGGCGAGGTAGGCCTGGGGATCGCGGCGGAAGCGATAGCCCTGGGCGCGGAGGGCGAAGCGCTGGCGGATACTCGCTCGCAGCTGGCGCCAGCGTTCGCGGTCGTGGAGGACCAGATCGTTAGCGGTGGAGGGTCGCTGGCGGGTCGCGACCCCGACGATGAGGCGGGCGGAACCGCGGAGCACCAGGCTCAGCGGGGCGCGCTTGCGGCCGGTGGCCCGACGCTCGTGATGGCGATGCTGCCCAAAGAGCTGCTCGAGAGCGTTATTGGTACGCGGCAGGTCGACAATCGTGTAGCAGTGGAAGAGTCCTGGGCGGTAACTGCGGGTAACCTTCAGGAAATGGCTGAGCCCGTCCCCAAGCGCCCCGAGCCGCCCCTTCACCAGTCCGATCGTCTCTAGCACCCGCCCAAAGCGGCGCTTCACCGTCGTGACGGGATCGCGCTCGGGGTTCGCGAGCACATGAGCCGCAGCATGGACCCAGCGAAAGGCCGTCTGGAGCGGGCGCCACTGCTCGGCTGTTTCGGCCAGCGCCGTCTCCAGGATGCGTTTCATGCGCTGGAGGGGGTCCGAGAGCCCCCTTTTTCCTCCACCCGCTGGAGGCTGTCCGTAATCTGGCTCAAGCGTTCGTGTAAGCGCAGCCCAGGCGTGTCTAGGGGCGCTTGCCCATCATCCGCCAGCGCACTCCGTACCGCGACCGCATAGCCCCGCACGACCTCTGCTTCGGTATCCGTCTTGCCCTCCACGGCCCGTTCCAAGGGACGGATGCCCCGGACGCGCTTCTTGAGCTCCTTCTTGGCGTGCCGGTCCGCCTCAAAGACGGGGGTGGCCGCCTCGCGGAGGTAGTGGAAGTGACAGGGTTGATGGGGTACGCCCGGCAGCGCCGTGGCCACGGCCTTGCGGATCGACTGTTGCCCATCGGAAACCACCGCACGGATCGGCACGCTGAGCGCGTGTTTTACCTCCGTCGCCGGTGAGCGCGACCCGGTGACCCTGGCCCAGTTCCGCAATGCCGCCTGCAAATCCAGCCTGGAGACCATTGCCAAAGCCCTGACCGGTACCTGGAAAGAGGAGCAACTCTTTGTGCTCCAGCAGGCCCTGGCCCTCTATGATGCTTACACCGCCCAGCTGGCGACGTGTGATGCGCGCATTGAGCAAGCGCTCCAGGCGATGGAGTCGCGTAGTGGCGACCCGCACGCCCCGCCGCCCGATCTGCCTCCGGCCAAGGGCGAGTCCAACAGCAAGAACCGCGCGTCATTTAACGCCCGGGCACAGTTCGCCCGACTCCTGGGAGTGGACCTCGTCGCCGTCACCGGGATTTCCGGCGGGTTGGTGCAGACGATCATCAGCGAGATCGGCACCGATATGAGCCGCTTCCCCAGCGAGAAGCACTTCTGCTCTTGGCTTGGGCTCGCGCCGCGCAATGACAGTTCGGGCGGGAAGGTGTTGCGCTCGCGGACGATGAAGGTGGCCAGCCGGGCCAACCAGGCTTTTCGTATGGCGGCCCAAGCGGTCTCACGCACCGATACGGCCTTCGGCGCCTACTATCGGGCGATGCGGGCACGCAAAGGACCACAACAAGCGATTGTGGCCACGGCGCATAAGATTGCTCGGACGGTCTATCGTCTGCTGAAGACGGGCGAGGCCTACGTGGCCCAAAGCGCGGGCGAGTATGAGGAGCAACGGCGCGAGCGCGAGCTGCGCCAGCTCACCCGGCGCGCCCAGAAGCTCGGCTATACGCTCGCGCCGGCGCCCGCCCTCTCAGCGCTACCGGCCGCCTGACCCGGCCAGACCGAGCGGGTTTCTCGGTAGGCTGGCGCATTCTCGTGTTGTTGAAATAACACTAGGCTTTATCATCAATTCAGGGTCGAGGGTTACATGATATGGGAGGCCCTACGCCTAGGCTTCAGCCACATCGCTGGTAGGTGTCAAGAGTGGTGATGCTGGCCGATCTTATACACCAGGAGCTTTTCGCTCACCCCCTTGACCAGGACCTCGTCCGGAGCAACCTGATACGCCTTTAGGGCATCGCTGACCCCAGGCGAGGTATACACATCGGCAGTGATATACACTTCATTGGCGTCGGCGAGCGCTTGCACGCGCGCCGCGATATTGACATTCTGCCCGAAATAGTCGATCCGCTCATTGACCGTCACGGCTATCGCGTGCCCCCGGTGGAGACCCACCTTCAGGATCAATTCCTGTGAGATCGTGTGGTTAAATGTGGTGAGCGCGTCGATCATCTCAAGGGCGGCGGTGGTCGCCTCGATGGGGTTGTCAAACACGGCCATCACGGCATCACCGATCGTTTTTACGATGGCGCCATGCCGCTCACGGATCACGCGGCGCAGGGTATCGAAGTGCTGATGCACCAGAAAATAGGCCTTGGCATCACCGATCTGCTCATACATCTCCGTCGAGCCCTTCAGATCGGTGAACACAAAGGTAATGTCTTTGATTGACAGCGTTTCGTCCATCTTGATGATCTCAGACCGGAAGAGATCGCCAAAGGTTTGCGTCGCCAGCAATTTCTTGCCGCTCAAATTCGGCCGCAAGGTCAGCACCGGCACCGGCATATCCCCAGGCTGATAGATACACAGCGCGCTCCGGCGATCCTGCCGGTTTTCTACGTCGATCACCACCCGCCCACTGGGCAGCTCCCGCTGCAGATCATAGCGAAATTGCACCAGCTGCTGCTCCGCATGCTTCGCGGTCAGGCTGCCGGGCTGCATCTGGGGGTCATCCGACTGAAAGGTGCCATCAACTAGCCGGATCGCGATCCTGCTTGTCTGCTCCTGCTGCTCCTGCGTCGCCGCGAGCTGGAGGCAGTTCCGGCCATCGGTGGTGCGCAGCACGCCCGGTGGCAGCGCAATCGCCGTCCTCACGATCTCGCCGGGCTGCACATAGCCGAGATACCTGGTGACGTGGATAATCGCATCGCGCCATGCCGGGAAGGCGGGCAGCGGCGAGATCACGTCTTTACTCAGGCGATAATTGAGGTACAGATCTTCGACGCTCAGCGATTCCGGGTGATGGTATGGGATATCACGCACCTGCGGCGATATCGAAAAGGCGACCTGGATATAATCGTCCAACGCATAATCGCGCTCAGCTCCACAGATTGGGCACAGATAGTGGGTGCGGAGTTGGCTCAGGGTGTGCAAGCTGTCGACGACAAAGCCGCAGTG
The DNA here is from genome assembly GCA_013336035.1 of Chloroflexales bacterium. Taxonomy (GTDB): domain Bacteria; phylum Chloroflexota; class Chloroflexia; order Chloroflexales; family Chloroflexaceae; genus CAIWXH01. The sequence goes on along the minus strand of JAAXUL010000012.1, from coordinate 14,958 downwards.
TGGGCACACGATATGCCAATCCATCTCAAAGAGCCCGATCTTCGTCGCATGCAGAAAAAGATCCACTGCCTCGGCTTCGGTCATACTGCGCTCCAGCGCATATTGGATTGGATTGACGCGAAACAGATCAACATCCGGAGCAGCGCGAATGAATGTCTCAAGTTTGGACATCACGCGCGGACTCCAGGGACGCGCCTGTTCCAATCGCGCGAGCTGCGCCTCAAGTTGCTGATCATTAACCTTGATATCGGGCATGAGCATCCTTATCTTCCGGAGATGCGGTGGCCCAAGGAGAGCCGATACGCCGTCCTGATGCGGTCTTTTGCCGTTTACCTTGCGTGCCTTTTACCGCGCTCGCTGCGGCCTTCATTATGACTGTCTTCATAAACGTTGGCTCCTCCGGTCCTTCGGTCGAAGAGTCGACGTCACGCCAGTTCGCGGCGCGCGCATCCGTGGCCGGTTGGGAGATCGACAAACTGCCACTGCGTCCCTTCCAGCGCGCTGAAAAGCGGATCGTCCCGGTGCCGGGCAGGGCTGGGGTGCTGGGCGCGGCGGATCGTTGGGCTGGCCGCGCTCGACGCCGGCCCCACGGGCGGATTCTGCCCGTGCAGGGTCCACAGCGCGGCAGCCCGCTCCTGGTCGGCTACGTGCCCACTGAGGGGTAATGCAAAACTCCCCTAAAACCAGCGAAAAAAGGTCAGACTATCAATTTGTTCAATGAATCACAATTAATCCATTTTCCACATATAATACTGTTAAAAAGGGGTATGTAAAATTTGAGGTCTTGCATGATTCATTTTCTATGCTATGCTATGCTGTATTCGATCGTTAGAATTATAGTGTATTTAGGATTTACTGTAGTAGATCCGGTGGTTGGTTATCTGTTCGACGTAGACTTGACCTTGCTTGGACAAACCATTGGCCATGTGCTAATACCTTCTCGTTGAGCATGAAGGGATAGGGCTATGTTTTCCGCAGCCCTCCTTCGCTCGCAGGGGTCGGCTAGATGCGCGCTGGCGCGGTTTCGTGCCGGTGGTTCCTTCTGCGCCCAGCCTGACGAACTCTATTCTGAAAGGTATCCTACCCTGAACAGCCGTATCGGCCCAAAGGCGAGGTCTCGCGCTATGATTGGCGACACGCTCGTTTTCTTGAGGAACCAGCTTCATCCCCTGTCGGTAGATTCGAGGGACGACGAAGCTGAGCCACGCGGGCTCTGTACAGGAACCCGTTCTCGTGTATTGATACTCCCGATGGGTGCCTTCCCAGGTTCAGCGTGCGGCTGGTTGAAATTTGATCGTTAAAACCGTTGCCAAAATTCCCGGATGGCAACTCGAATTCTGATCCATATCCACCACCATCAAGGCCAGGTTGAACACGAGCGCGACCGCGCCCCGGGGGAGCAGGCGCAGCAACAGCTGGAACACCACGGACAGGAGACGATAGGTGCCCATCCTGTCCCTCCTTCGCCAACCACCACCTTGTGCTCCTTCCTGCATGCTACCGGCACTGTCAAGGATGTGGTGTATCGTGATAGAAGAGGTTTTACGCTCGCCAATCTGCCTTCATCACTTGACAGGGGATGAAGGCTCTCGGTTCACATCAACTCACCCAGACAAGGAGATTTGCGATGCAGACGACGAAGCTGTACTGGATCTCTGACCGTGGGAACAATGTCACGACCGGGATAGCCCAGGGCGAGCAGAATGCAGCTGTACGCACAGAAGACGGCACCGCCCCGAACACAACCAGGTGCCTCCGGATCTCTATGTGCGCAGAGCCGGTCGATGGCCTGAACGCCGATGGGTCCACCGGCATCCTGAAGAGCGACGAGTTCCTCTACACGATGCGCAACGTGACGATGCCGAAGACCTACTCCGAGGCGCTCCTGCTCGACCCGCAGAATGCGGCGATCTGGCCCGGCGCGCTGCTCGACGGCGACAAGTGGGCCAGAGGCGTGTACAGCCCGCTCGCCGGCGCCCGCACTCCGCTCAGCATCTCGCTTTCGCTTCCTGGCGCACCAGCTCCGGTTAGCGTCGAGACACCCACCCTGCCCACGGTTCGCGCAGCGATCGACAAGCTCCGGGCCGACCTTCCCGCCACACCGCCCCCGGCATGGGCTCAGGATGGCATCGTAGATGTTCACTCGCCCGAGCATCTGCGGGCCGTACTCAATGGCAGCTTCGATGCGGGCGTCGCCAGGCTGGAAAGTATGTTTGACTTCTCGAACCCGAGCTACAGCCATGTTCTGGTGAAGTATATCCAGAGGCTGTACACGGTCGAGGTCGCACTCCCGACAGGCGGCGCCGAGCTCTTCGTATCAGGACGCGAGCCGCTGCCCGATGATCTGATCGTCTCGTCGGTCACCTATGGCCGGATGCTGCTCTTCGCGTTCGAGTCGACCGAGAGTATCGAGAGCCTGAAGGCCGCAGTCAATTTTGCCTTTCGCCTCTCCAGCGCGAACGCAACCAACGAAGCCAGGTACACGTGGATCCTTGCGAGCGCACAGGTACACCTGCTGATGATCGGCGATCAGCCGGGGATTGAGGAGAGGGCGGTCAGCGGCGGGATCAATGCGATCCGGCAGGCCTTCGCCGCCGCAACAACCTCCGGCGCGAGCGCAGCAGCCCGGCCAATCGCCTACCGCATGCGCTTTCTTCAGGGCTATGCCGATGCCACTATCTGCCTGACCGCAAGCTACACCGAGCGCACCCGCAACAGGATGATCGGCAAGATACGGGTCAAGAACGTGAGGCTGTACTGTGTAAGCGAGGATGACTGGGGCAGCGAGATGGAGATCTTCGGCAAGGTATGGGTGCGCGGTAAGATGAAAGATTCGCTGCCCGGCATCGGAGGCGTCACGTCAACCGGGGGCGATCTGGTATGGAACGTCGCTGAGGACGATTGCATGAATCTGGCCCCAGGAGGAACCATCAATATCTGCTCTGAGCTGGTCTTCACCTTCAAGGATATCCACCTCCCGCAGGTGTGGGATAAAGCACTTATCGAGGTTTCCGCCCAACTCTACGAGGAAGATAATGGCGCAGACCCCCCATTTAACGGCGGACCTGGGGAGGTCTTCATGAGCAACCTGGTGCCGAACCAGCTGAGCCATTATGAGGTTGTGTTTCGCGGGGAAGGCGAAGTAAAAATCCTGTTCGACGTGGAGCTGTTGTAGCGCACATCTCGACCGCTGCGTCTCGCCCGGACGGCCGGGCCGGCATCGTTGCGACCAATGTAGCAGCATAAGGAGCCAGCGTCCATGTTTGATCAGTTCACTAAGCCCTACGAAGATGATCGCTATCGCAGTATCACCATGGTCCGGCACAACGGCACGCTGATCGCCTTCGCGCTCAACGACAAGCAGCGCATTGTCTACGCGGTGCTCGACCTGGAGAGGAAAGGCGCCACGCCGCTCGATAAGGATGCCTGGCCGCTCCAGCCAAGCGAGCTGATCTTTCCGAGCGAGATCGCCGAGGTGGGCTTCGGCGTGGCCGACCAGCGCCGCCTGCCGGTCTTCAAGAAGGACGCATCTTCCGCCGAGAAGCCCGGTACGGCGCTCCCCGCGCTCGCCGCCACTGATGCCAAGGGCTACGACTACTTCCTGTCCACCACCGCGCGCTTCACCGCCGACGTGCCCTTCCAGGTGATCTCCGACGGCGGCTTCGTCTATGTGCTGCGCCAGGCGGTCGCCGTGCCAGCCTGGGATGATATCCCCACGAAGCCATGTGATCTGCGCAAGAAGATGGTCTACGTAGACGCCCAGGGGCGCATGATCACCTCGCCCGACGGCAGCCGCGCCGCTATGCAGTACATCGACGAGAAAGGCCAGGTGATCAAGCTGGCAGACGCCGATGTTAATCAGCTCACGCCTCTGGTGAACGCGACGCTGCTGGTCGACCGCTTCGTGCTGGTGGGCGCGACGCTCCAGCCGAAGCTCGAGGTGCGCTACCAGCGCAGCCGCTCGCGCAGCCGCCCGGCCAGCCGCAAAGATGGGCTGGGCGCCAAAGATCTCGACGGCAACTATTTCTACGAGCCGACCCAGGAGCTGCGCTTCATGGGCGGGCTGTCGGAGGGGCGCTTCGCCGCGCTGCTGCTGCCGACCCAGGTGGCCGAGCTGCGCCGCTGGCAGTTCTTTGTCTACACCAAGGGTGCCGACGAGAGCGCCGGAAGGATCGACTCGATCAATGTTGAGCGCTCGACCGACGGCCTGTTCAACACTCGCGGCTCGCAGCGCTACACCTGCGAGGATCACCCCGAGGTCTTCACCGTCAGCGCCGGGCGCTGCGCCGAGCCCGCCCTGAGCGACCAGAGCACGCGCTGCGACAAGGAGCTCATCCCCCAGGTTGTCGTCGGCAGCTGCTCGGGGGCGGCCCTGGATCTGCGCTCGCCGGATGCCTGCGTGCGGTTCGACAAGCCCGTTGATCTCGGCGCCGAGTGGACGCTGGAGGCCTGGCTGCGACCACAGCGGACGGACAGTGAGTCGCGGGTGCTGTTCGATGGCGGCGCGGGCGGGCTAACAGTGACGGTCGATCCGTATCTGCGCCTCGGCGTGAGCTACGGCTCGGGCGACGCGCGGTGGGAGATCGGCCCGACGCGGCCCATCCTGAAGGCCGACACATGGCAGCACCTGGCGATCAGCTGCGACGGCAAGGCGCTGCGCTTCTTCACCGGCGGGTGCCAGCGCGAGAAGCGAGACCTGCCTGCCCGGCCCTCGGCCGCGAAAGGCTCTCTGGCGGCCTTCGGCGCCCCCGGCCGCTCATTCGGCGTGACCCTCGACGAGATTCGCGTCTGGAATCGCCGCCGGAGCGAGCGCGAGCTGCGCGCCCAGCTAGGACAGCGCCTCACGGGCCTCGAGCCGGGCCTCGCCGCCTACTGGAGCCTGGACGAGGACGCGGGTACGACCATCTACGACCAGGTTAGCGGCGGAACCGGCACCATCTCCGGCGGCGCCACCTGGGTGCCCTCGCAGGCTGAGATCGGCGAGCACTCCGGCATCGCGCGCGACAGCTTCCGCCTCGTGCAGGCCAGCGAATCACCGCAAAGCCTGCCGGTGAGCCTGGATGTGGGCGGCGGCATGAGCGCGCTGCTCTACTTCCAGCAGATCAGCGACATGCCCAGCGGCTACGCCGGCCAGAAGAAGCCGCTCAAAGACAGCGCGCGTGTCATGCTGGCCGTGGCCACCACGGGCAGGAATCAGCCATACATCGCCACGCTAGACTTCGGCGTCTCGGCCAGCGGCCGGCTCGCCATGGCCCCCGACGTGATCAAGCTCCAGCTGAAAGGGGATGTCACAACCGATGTCGGGAAGCTGCGCGATCAACTCGACAAGATGGCGACCCTGGAGCAGCGGGTGCGCGCCACAGCCGATGCGCAACAGCAGGCGCAGGACGAACTGGACAAGCTCGATCAGGGTCTGAAAGACCATACGGTGCAGATCGTCCAGGGCAACACTACGACCACGCGCAAGCTCGACGACACGCACCCAATCACCCTGTCCGCGCCTGTTGAGGTGCGGATTCCAGCCGATCAGGATCTACAGGCCGAGGTGATCGACACATCCGGCTGGCTCCGCAGACACTTCCCCAACCCCGATATCAAACACCTGGTCATCGCCAACACACATACGCTGGAGGCCGACGCAGGCTATAGCCTTACGCTCAACATCACCAAGAGCATGAGCTTCATCGAGCGGCGCAAGGCTGCCGTTACGAAGCTCCAACTGGCCACGGCGGCGCTGGAGGAAGCCCAGAAAGAGCTGAAAGATGCCTGGTCGACGCTGAGGAAGGGTGCCGAGGTTGGGGTGCCGCTTGTGCATATCGACGCCCAGGGCCAGACGCTCGCCGGCGGGCTGCTGGGCTTCGCCTGGAGCAATAACGCTCCGCTGCTCTTCGACAGCGCCACCGGCAGCCTGGGGCTCTACTTCCGTGGCAGCGACGACCAGCTCTTCGCCACCTACTACACAACCACGACCCAGCACGCCAGGTACAACCTGCGCCGTGCCCCGGCCGTCAAAACCACGGCGGACGAGACGACGGGGAGCGAGGGTGCGAAGCCAGCGGACGCCGACAAGCCCGCGCTGGTGCTCGCGGCGCGCGGGGCTGAGGCCGAGCTGGATCAGCTGAAGATCGTGGTAAAGAATGGGTCGCGTACAGAGACCTGCACGCTGACCCTGGACGGCCCTGGCATGCAGGAGACCTGGCGCGAGCTCCCGCGCGACGCGCAGCAGATGGCGCGGGTGCTGAACGGCAAGGCCACGCGCATCCCCCTTGGGCGCGGCACGGCGACCGGCGGCGCGACCCCGCTGCTCCAGCTTGGCCGCGGGACACGCCCGGCCCTGGAGGAGGGCGCCACGCTCGTGATCGGCAACACCCGCACGCGGGTGACAGAGAAGGTCGCCGCCGGCAATGCACCGGTCAACGTTGCGATCGAGCCCCTGGCCACGCTGCCGTCCGGCGAGCTGCCGGTCTTCTTGCTAGAGTACGACTACGACCGGCTGGCGGAGAGCACGTGCGTGGCCGCCGACCTGTACAGCGGCTCGCTGCTGGTGGGCGCCGCAGGCGATAAGCAGGCGTTGGTAGACAATCAGGAGCACGCTGGCGGCTCCACATTATCGAGCAAGTGGATCGCGAACGCCCCCGGCACCGCCCTGGCCTTCGACGGCAAGCAGACCTACGCCGCCGCGAAGGAGTCGCCCGCGAGCGCCTTTTGGTTTGATGGCCAGAACGACGCGGTGTTGATTCCGAATGCGACACAGCTCCAGCTGAGCAATTCGTTGACGATCGAGGCCTGGATCCGCCCCGAGAGCTTCAATGCCTCCATCGTGGTGCATGGCGAGCCGAATATGACCCATGAGCTGTTCCTGCGCATGGGTGGCGACCAGTACCAGTTTGGCTCCACCATAGGGGCCATTGCACAGTACACAATCCCCAGCAGCGACAAGCAGGGCACAGACTGGATCCACCTGGCGGGTGTCTACGATTCAGCCGCTAAGGCCTGGATCATCTACCGTAACGGCGTAGAGGTGAACAGAACGGGGGGACGGACTGGGGCCAATGTGCCACAGCTGGACACGGGCTGGGGTATTGGCAGCACCTCTGCTCCGGTGGAGCGGCCGAGCAACCGTCGGCTCTTCAAGGGCGGGCTAGACGAGGTGCGGATCTGGAAGCGGGCGCGCTCCCAGCCCGAGATCCAGACCAACATGGCCCGCCGCCTGAGCGGCGACGAGACGGACCTGGTGGGCTACTGGTACTGCGACAACGGCATGATGAAGGATGCGACGAATCACGGAATCGACGGCCAAATCATCGGCGCCCCGAAACTGATCAAGGGACCGATCCAGACCCCCGCGAAGGAGCCAACCTCCATCGAGCGGCCAGATGCCACCGGCGGCCTGACGCCGAAGAAGCAGACGACCTTCGCGCCGCTCGATGCCACCGGCGACCTGACGCTGGAGGCCTGGGTCAGCCCGGGCCGCGTGAACGGCATAGCGCGGGTGATCACGCAGCAAAATAGTACCGCGGGGTCAAGCTACTCCCTCGGGCTGCGCAATTCGAACGCGCTACGGTTCGACGGCGTGGACAACGTGGTGAAGATCCCGAACGCGACGCAGCTCCACCTGGCAGGCTCGCTGACGATCGAGGCCTGGGTGCGCCCCGAGGCAGACGATAGTTTCCGCAATATTGTGACGTGGGGTCGGCCAGGCTATACCGACGAGATCTTCCTAAGTATAGCGAAAGAAGCGACAGCGGGACGTGAGTACCCTCAGTACTATTTCGGTGCCTACACGAAGAGCTCTAACACCAGATACATGGTGGTCACGAACATCACGGAAGGCGACTGCTCCGGCACAACCTGGATTCACCTGGCGGGTGTGTACGACGTCACCACTAAGGTCTTGATCCTCTACCGCAACGGCGTAGAGATTGCCCGCACGACGAATATCACCCTGCCCGCAATCAACCCCGACTCTGAATGGGGTCTCGGCGGCAGCATCGTCAGAGCCGGAGACGCGAACCCGCAGCCCAGACGCTTCAAGGGCGGGCTGGACGAGGTGCGGATCTGGAAGCGAGCGCGCTCCCAGGATGAGATCCAGGTCGATATGGCGCGCCGCCTGAGCGGCGAGGAGACCGACCTGGTGGCGTACTGGTTCTACCAGGACGGCAAGATGAAGGATGCGGCGCGCCACGGGCTATACGGCGAGATCGTCGGCAAACCGACGATGATCGACGGGCCGCTCCAGAGCTACACGCCCTTCTTCGCCGTGGGCCAGAAGGCGATCCAGACCAGCGGCCTCTACCCCATCGGGTCATGGACCCACCTCGCCGCCACCTACGAGCAGTCCTACGCCATGAAGTTCGACGGGGACGGCTACCTGGACTGCGGCAATGACGAGACTCTCAACATTAACGGCGACCTGACGATCGAGGCTGTGATCCGGATCGATGAGCTGGGCAATGACCGCATCATCCTGTCCAGGGGTGACACAGGCGAGCGGCCCTATACGCTATTCGTCACATCGGTCGGGAGCCTCGGCCTGCTCTTCCACAGTGTCGATGACAGGGTCGGGGGCAACTCAGAATACTATGACAAGGGCGAAGACGAGGACGAGAGCAAGCAACACTGCTACTACTCATCCGCCGTGCTCACAACAGGGGTATTCCACAGTGTGGCTGTTACCCGCAAGAGGGTGAGCGAGAATAGCAATGATTATCCGATCAAGTCGAAAGTATACGAGCAGATCACCTTCTACATCGACGGCCAGGTGCGAGGTAGTGTAACCAGGGGCTCTACGGAGTTCAAAGAAAAACCGGATCGCCTGAAGGAGATTAGCAGCAGCAGCCAGAGCGCGCTGGTGGGCAAGCCGATGGGCGCAACGGCTGCATCTTCGACGATGCTACAGGTCGCCATCAGCGAGATCCGTATCTGGAACACGGCGCTTACGCAGGACAAGCTCAGCGCAGCCCTGCGGGGCGCCGAGGAGGGGCTGGTCTCGTGGTGGCGCTTCGAGGAGGGCAGCGGCAGGGTCGTCGAAGACGCGAAGTCGCGCAACCACGCCAGTCTCAGAGGCAGCGCCACCTGGGAGCCGAACCCCGCCGACTCAACGCTGACGCTGTACGTGAACGGCGACAAGGTGACGACAAGAGCGCTGTACGTGAGCGGCGACAATCTGGTGGCGACCAGGCCTGCCAGGCCGACACGGCTGTCCGACCAGTTCACGCTCGGCGCCCTGGGCGGCGTCAGGCCAAGCCAGCTCTTCCAGGGCGAGCTCGAGGAGGTGCGCATCTGGAAGATGTGTCGCACGCTGGAGCAGATCCAGGATACGCTGTTCCAGTGCATCGTCGGTGCCGGCGAGGATCTCCTGGCGACCTACACCTTCGACGCCGAGCAAGGTGGACTGCTGAGCGACAAGTCGGGCCGCGCCTGCCACCTTGCGGTGTACGGCCCTGCCGACTACAACCTCTCCACCGCGCCGGTGGGCGATGACTTGCCCCAGGTGCGCAGCGCCCTGGCCGGGGTTCGCACCGCGTACAACGCCCTGGTGCAGGGAACGCCGGCCGTGCAGGAGTACGCCGATCTCCAGTCCGACGCCTCGGGCATGCTCTCGGGCGTGCTCAAGCGCTGCCTCGGCATGATCCAGGATGGCAAGCTCACCCTGGTGACGGGCTACAAGGTGGGCGACATGAGCACCGAGTGGGTCGGCCAGGTGCAGTTCGAGCCGACGCTGGTGGGCTACATCGAGGGCGCGCCGCCGGTGCCTAGCGAGAACCTGACCCAGCGAGGCGACGAAATGATCGGCGACATCGACGACTACAACGAGGCCAGCAAGGTCGAGCTGATCCAGGCCGAGTCGGCTACCTACAGCTTCGCCGCCAGCCGCGATAGCGGCTTTGATATGGAGTGGGAACTTGGGGTCAGGGGTGGTTACATGTCCGAAACCGATATCGATTTAGAATTCACGCCAACTATCTCTAAGGTTGAGGAAACCCAGTTCCTCATCGGCAGCAAGCTTAAACTGGAGTACAGCGCGAGCCACCTTACGGGGGGAGGTACCAGCGCGGCCACGACCACCGGGCGCAGCACCAGCCAGGAGCTGCGCGGGCGCTACTCCACGCTTGAGGAGATGGCGGGCACGCAGGTGCGGCGCTTCATCCCCGACAATGTCGGCCTGGCCCTGGTGCGCAGCCGCACCGCCGACGTCTTTGCGCTGCGCCTCACCCGCAACGGCGCCCTGATCGCCTACCAGACGCGCCCCAACCCCGACATCCCCGAGGACTTCAACCTGATCTCGTTCCCAATCAACCCGCGCTACACCAAGCAGGGCACCCTCGACGGCAAAATCAGCCTGCGGCCCGACGTAGACTACCCGGACGCCCTGAGCTACAGCCCGGACAGCAGCTACTTCAAGCCGATCGAGGCCTACGCGCTCAAGAACCGCATCACCCGCGAGGAGCAGGAGCTGCGCATGCGCTTCGCCGCGTTCAACGCCGAGGAGCTGGGAAATGAACATGATTCAGGCCAGGGCCTCCACGACGATGTGCGCATTCGCGACCAGCTGCCGCGCCTCGCCAGGCGCAACCTGGTGAATACCTACGTCTGGAGCGCCGACGGCGGTCTGTTCGTCGAGTCGCAGGAGACAATGGACTCGTTCAGCGAGACAGCCGGCGGCTCGTATGCATTCAAGGGGCTAGGTGGAGTAACCCTTGACACCGCCTCCCTGCTATGGAAATTCAAGACGCAGCTCAGCCTGAGCGCGCTGTTCGGCGGCCACCTCAACATTACCGCCACCAAGACGGCGGAGTCCAGCCGCTCCTTCGGGCTGAATATCAGCCTGGATCGCGTCGAGCGCGACATCTACCAGCGCGACGCGCAGGGCGAGGTGGTGGTAGATCGCACCGACCGGCTGCGCCCGCGCCCGCTGCGCGTGCCGGGCAAGGTGGATCTCTACCGCTTCTTCTCGTTCTTCCTGGAGCCGCGATCGGAGCACTTCGACCTCTTCTTCAACCGGGTGGTAGACCCGATCTGGCTGCAGAGCGATGACCCGAACGCCGCCGCCCTGCGTGAAACCTACTCGACCAACAAGGGTAGTGCTCCCGCAGCCTGGCGCGTGATGCACCGCGTGACCTTCGTGAGCCGGGTGTTGCCCCCGCTCGAGCCGAAAGCTCTGCCATCGCTCGAGACAACGCTCCAGACCTTGGATATCGAGAGCAACTACGAGCTGATCATGCAGCTCGACCCCTTTGTGGGCGACAAGCTCGACAGCTACACCGTCTTCGCGAATGAGGTGCGCGCCAAAATCGAGGAGCGCCTGCCAGAGCTGAAGAATTACGCCGACCAGATCATTCCGTTTATGGCCGCGTACTACGGCGTGATCCAGGGCCAGGAGGGCGCCGCGTCGGACGACAACCTCGGCGAGGAGGCCACGGCCGCGCGCCTCGACGACCAGCTGCCGGTCGTCAACGCCGGCCTCAACCAGGTCATCGGTCTGAATGGCGCCCCCGCGACGGCCGAGCTCGCCGGCACCGCGATCGACGACCGGCTGGAGAGCAAGGCGCTCTTCTTTACCTGGAAGCAGCTGGAGGGCCCGGCGGGTGTGACCTTCATCGACCCGCACGACCCCGCCACGACTGCCACCTTCACCCGGCGCGGACGCTATGTGCTACAGCTCACCGCAGATGAGCGAGCGAGCGACGAGCAGAAGGACGGCGAGCCGAAGGGCGCCTCCGACACCGTCGTCATCATTGTGAACGAGCGCCCGCGTATCTCGGCCGGGCCGAACCTGGATCTTGCCGGAACGTCCGGACAGCTGGCAGGCGAGCTGCTGGACGACGGCCTGGGCTACCCCGAGGGTGGCGGCGTCACCTTTGCGTGGCGCAAGATCGGGAACCTGGGGACAGTAACCTTCACCAGCCCGAAATCCCTCGCCACCTGGGTGGATTTCAAAGAGCGGGACACCTACCTGCTCGAGCTGACGGTCAGCAACGGCTCCTTCGAGGCCAGGGACGTAGTGCAGGTAACCGCAGGAACGCGGGTCACACGCGATCTTGAAGCGCTCTACACCTTCCGGCAGGGCGCGGGCAGCATGGTCGTGGATCTGTCAGGCGCCGCGCCGCCGCTCGATCTTCAGCCGGCGCTGGCCGGAGCGGCGGTCTGGGAGAGCGGCGCGGCAGAGCGGCTCACGCAGGCGGTTATACGCAGCAGCGAGCTGACGATGGAGACGTGGGTGAGCCAGGGCGATGCGCTCCAGACAGGCCCGGCGCGGATCGTGACCCTCGGCGCTGGGCCGGCGGCGCGCGGCTTCCTGCTCGGCTACGCCCGCGACAGCTTCTACGCAGCCGTCCGCACGAGCGCTAGCAATACCACCGGCAGCGACCGGGCACTGGCCGGGGGCGCGGCGCAGCCGGGCCTGCCGGCGCACCTTGTCTGCACCCGCGGCGCCGACGGCACCACGCGGCTCTACCTGAACGGCCGGGAGGTGGCCACACGCCACGACGACGGGCAGATCGCCGGGTGGGACCCGGCCTTCACGCTGGCGGTCGGCGGCGATCCGGGCTCCGGATCGCCAGGCTACACCTGGGCCGGCGTGCTGCACCTGGTGGCGGTCTACAGCCGCGCGCTCAGCGCCGAGGAGGTTCAGCGCAACTTCGGCTGCGGGCACGACAGCGACCTGCCGCCCGTGGTGAGCGCCGGGCCGGATCTGGTCGTCGATTGTAAAGAGCAGGGGCCGCTGACTACACTCCTGGCCGGGCACGTCGTCTACAACCAGGCACCGGCAAAGGGTGGGCTCGTGCTCTGGGAGCAGGTTGGTGGGCCGGGCACCCCGGACGCCGTGTGCTTCGAGCGGCCAGATCAGCCGACGACCTCCGCCTCCTTCGCACAGGCCGGGCGCTACGTGCTGCGGCTCACGGCCAAGGACGGCGCGCGGGCGGCGAGCGACGACGTGACGGTGGTGGTCAGCCAGCCGCCACTGGTGGAGATCGCAGATCTGGCACCACTGGCGCTCACGGGGCAGCGTGTGAGCGCCACGCTGAGCGCCAGTGTCACGCCACGCGGGCTCAGCTTCCCGGAGGGGGCGCTGAGCGTAGTCTGGAGACAGACCGCCGGGCCGGCAAGCGCGCAGATCATCCGGCCCAGCGAGGCCTGCACGGAGGTAACCTTCAGCGAGCGCGGCATCTACAGCTTCGAGGTCGCCGCCACGGTCACGGTCGCAAGCGGCAGCCTGGCGACACACGAGGAGGTGCAGGTGACCGTCAACGAGCGGCCCCAGGTGTGTGCCGGCGACGACCAGGTGGTACTGCTCTCGGAAGGCCCGGCCGCTGCCTGCGTGTCGGTCGACATAGCCGGCAAGAAGGTAGACAACGGCCTCGCCGACCCAAACGAAGCGCTAAGCTTGAGCTGGCGCGGCCCCGACGGCGTACGCTTCGAGCCTGCGGACGGACTGACAACGCGCGTGCAGCTCCCGGCGCGCAGCGGCGTCTACACCCTCACGCTAAGGGGCGACAACAGCACCCTGGCGCATGAGGACAGCGTGGCAATCACGGTCAACCGGGCGCCGGTGGTGGATGCCGGTCCCGACCTGACGATCCAGCGCGGAGAGACAGCGACGCTCCAGGCCACGGTCTACGATGACGGCCTGCCGCTCAACCCGGGGCGGCTAGTGTTGCGCTGGCGGAAGGTGGAGGGACAGGGAGAGGTGACCTTCGACCCGGAGGACGGAGACTTCACCCGGGCGAGCTTCAGCAAACCGGGCGAGTACAAGCTAGAGTTCAGCGCAAACGACGGCCGAGAGTGCAGTGCCGACAGCGTGACGGTGAACGTGCTCTAGCGCGCATTGCCTCACGAAAGATCGCACCTGCGACAAGGTCCCACATCAGCTTGAGCAGGGCGGCGATGTCGAGGTGTGGCGTCTCATCGTCGGCCCAGGTCAGCTCGTTGCGCCAGCCGGCGGTAGCCTTGGTAACCAAGTATTTGCCGTGCTGGGCCTGGAGCTCGCGCTCGACGAAGGGCAGGAGACCCTGCCGCAGCAGTTCCATGGTTTTGCCGACGCGCTCGTAGTTGCTGAGTGCCATGAGAATATTCCTGGTAAGGAATAGTAGTGTCGCGCCCCCTGGGGCGTGAGCGCTCAGCAGTCCGCGAGCGCATGCAAAGCTCCCATTGTCACGCCATCCATCGTATTCCAAATCCCCGGCCCTCCGTGATGGTGCGGGTCTGCAGACCCGGCTTCTGTGCGCCAAACGCACTGGAGTCGGGTCTAACGCATCAGAGCGCGCATTATGCCGCGTTGACCGACCTCGCCGCTTAGTCGAACAGATAGCTGTAGGCGGGCCGTTCACCGCGCGGGTCGACGATCGCCCACTGGAGGAAGGGCCAGCTCGCCGGGGCGATGATGCGGAAGACCCAGTTTTCCGCAGCGCTCTCGCCGTACTCGGGGAGGAATCGGTACTCAGGCTGCGCAGTGGTGGCCGGCGTCAGCAGCACGATCCGGGCCTCGGGATCACCCGCGAGCATCGTCTGCAGCGCCTCGGCGATCGCGGAGTCCAACGGGTTCGCGTCCAGACCGTAGCTCTCCGGGTCGCCGCGTACCACATCGTGCGCCGAGTCGTGCCCCTGATCCGGGCTGCCCTGAGTGTCGCAGAGGAAGGCCTCCAGCCCGCGCCGCAACGCCTCGGCGAAGTGGAGAACGCTGCATCCTCCTCCTTGTAGCTACAGTGGCCGTGCACTCGCGCTGAGGCCGGCCGTGGCGTTCGGAACCAAGCGCTGGGCGTAGGCCCAGGCGATCGCCTGCCCGCGGCTCGTGACCCCCAGCTTCTGAAACAGGGCGCGGCAGTGGAACTTGACCGTCGCGTAGCTCACATGGAGGCGGGCGGCGATCTCATCGTTCGATCGTCAGCACGCGGGTCACGCGCTGCGCAGCTGCTTCTTACATCGCTTGCTCCTCCTGAAAAGGCTGACCCGCCGCGG
>JAAXUL010000307.1 GCA_013336035.1 Chloroflexales bacterium | reverse complement strand
CGCCAGCGGCCCGGCTCTGCCCGGCTGCCCCTCGAGGAGACCGGCCGCATCTGGGCCCAGCTCCAGGCCGGGCAGGCTGTGATCCGCTTGTGCGCTGGCCGTGACGTGCGCTCGCGCGCCCTCCCCATCGTATAACCTAATTGGATCGGCATCGCGGCCGAGGATCTGCCGAAGCTGTTTCAGCCCTTCGCGCAGCTCGACAGCCGGCTGAGCCGCCAGGACCCCGGCACCGGCCTGGGCCTGGTTTTGCGGCTCGCCGAGGCTCAGGGCGGCGGTGTCGCCGTCGAACGTACGCCGGGGCAGGGCAGCCGCTTCAGGATGAACCCGTCGCGCTGCGCTCGCATCACGTGGGGCAACCGTCGACGGGAAAGAGCATGGTGGCGCGCGCTGGGGCAACGCCGTCATCTGAGGGCACCAGCGCGAAAACGTGCAAAGATCGTTGGGAGGAACATCCCCAGCCTGGTACGAGAACCTGCTACACTCGTGGCACGATCGCCATATGGTCAGACAGGTAAGGACATGGGTATGACTCACGCCTCGCAATGTCGCGACGATGACTCCGCATCGCCCACGGACTCGCGCCTTACCGTGGAAGCACACATCGTCCAGGCCCACCTGGCCGGGATGCTGGCCCTGACACCGCACGCCGTGATCGGCACCGACCCACAGCAGCAGATCACCCTGGTCAATCCCGGGGCCGAGGAGCTCTTCGGCTACCCCCGTGAGGAGCTGCTCGACCTGCCGCTGGCCGTGCTGCTGCCCTCCCTTGTCGATGCTGCTACTGGTGTGGGAACGCTGGCGAGTGGGCCTCACAGGACCATCGGCGTCCGCAAGGGCGGCGCGACCTTCGCCGCCACAGCGGAGATCGCCCGGGTCGAGGTGGCGGATGGGGCCGTCTGCACCATCCAGATCCGCGAGCCGCACCCGTTGGACGCGCCAGTGGCGGGAGCTATGGCGCAGGCGCTGCGTGAAACAGAGGCGGCGTTGCAGGATACCGAGCGCAAGCTGGGCACCCTCTTCGATCTGCTGCCGGTCGGCATCTCCATCCTCGACGCCGAGCGTACCCTGGTCTATGCGAACCCGGCCCTGGATCAGATCCTGCGCCTGGATCGGTCGAACGTGTCTCACCATGCGTATCAGCAACGCCAGTATCTCCGCCCCGATGGCACCCCGCTGGCGCCCGAGGAGTTTGCCAGTGCGCGGGCGTTTCGCGAGCGCCAGCCCGTCACCGATGTGGAGACGGGCATTGTCACCGAGACGGGCGAGGTCATCTGGACAAGCGTGAGCGCGGCGCCGGTAGACTTCCCCGATTGGCGCGTGGTGGTGGTGACTACCGACATCACCGCGCGCAAGCGCGCCGAGGCGCAGCAGGCCTACAAGGGCGAGCTCCTGGCGAACGTCCACGATGCGATTGTCGGCACCGATGCCACGCTCCACGTCAGCTACTGGAACCACGCCGCGGAGGCCCTCTTTGGCTGGACCGCCCAGGAGGCGCGTGGGCAGGCGACCGCGGCGCTCTTCCAGACGGAGATCCCGCAAGCCTCGCGCGAAGCCGCCGTGACCCAGCTCATGCAGGCGGGCCACGATGATGGTGAGGCGATCTATCGACGCAAGGATGGGAGCACGATCCACGCCCACGTGAAGTCGGTGGTGTTGCGCGATGCGCAAGGAGCATTCACCGGACTGGTCACCTCGATCGAGGACATCACGGCGCGCACGCAGGCCGAAGCGGCGCTGCGGAGGAGCATGGTGCGGCTGCGCGTGCTGTCCGAGGCCTCGCGCGCCTTTGCCGAGGTGGGCGCGGAGTATCAGGCGGTGATCGACCGGGTTGCCCAGGTGACCGCCACCGGGCTGAACGCGGAGTGTATGCTCTACCTGCTCTCCGCGGATGGCGCGTGGCTGCATCTTGCGGCGGTATACGATCTCGATCCTGAGAAGGTTGCGCTGACCCGCCTGACGGTCAGTACCGATCCGCTGCATGTGGACGAGCCCTCGTTCGCCACACGGATCTTTCAAACGAGCCAGCCTATCTTTTTTCCGGTCGTCGATCCAGAGCAGATGCGTGCCGTATCGAAACCAGAGTACCGGTCGTCAGTCGATCGCCTGAACGTCCGTAGTATCATTGGCGTGCCGGTGCGCGTGCAAGGGCGGACGATCGGAGTCCTGGTCTTGTTCCGGCATCAGCCCGCGCAGCCGTCATTCGACCAGGACGATCTGACCCTGGCGCAGGATCTTGCCGACCGGGCCGCGCTGGCGATCGGGAACGCCCGGCTGCTGGCGCAGGTCCAGCACGAGCTGACTGAGCGCACCCACGCCGAGGAGGCCCTGGAGGCCGAGCGTGCCCTGCTGGCCCGCCGCGTGGCGGAGCGCACCGCCGACCTGAGCCTGGCCAACGCCGAACTGGCCCGCGCCGCCCGGCTCAAGGACGAGTTCCTCGCCAGTATGTCCCACGAGCTGCGCACCCCGCTCACCGGCATCCTCGGCCGCGCCGAGGCCCTCCAGGAGGCCATCTACGGCCCTGTCACGGCCGAGCAGGTGGCCGCGCTGCACAGTATCGCCGAGAGTGGGCAGCACCTGCTGACCCTGATCAACGATATCCTCGACCTCTCCAAAATCGAGTCGGGCCGGCTGACCTTGGAGTATGCCACCCTGGAGGTCGATCTGCTTGGGACGATGACCATGCGCATGGTCGCCCAGATCGCCCATGTCAAACGCATTACGCTCACCTCCAGCTTCGATGGCCAGGTGCAACGGGTGTACGCCGATGAGCGGCGGCTCAAGCAGATCCTGGTCAACCTGCTGGCCAACGCGGTCAAGTTCACGCCCGAGGGCGGTAAGGTCGGTCTGGAGGTGCAGGGCAACCCGGAGCAGCAGGCGGTGACATTTACCGTCTGGGATACGGGGATCGGCATTGCGGCGGAGGACCTGCCCAAGCTGTTCCAGCCCTTCGTCCAGCTCGACAGCAGCCTGAACCGCCAGTACAGCGGCACCGGCCTGGGCCTCGCGCTGGTCGCGCGGCTCGCCCAGGCCCACCGCGGGAGCGTGGCGGTGGAGAGCACGCCGGGCCAGGGCAGCCGCTTCAGCGTCACCCTGCCCTGGAGCCCGACCGTTCCTGCGACCACGCCGGTGTCGGCCACGGCTGCCGTCGACACGGCACGCCCCGCCGTCCGCCAGGCTCTGGTGATTGAGGATTCGCCCACGGCGGCCGCGCAGATCACGCGCTACCTGCGCGAGTTGGGCGCGCGGGTCGAGATCCACCCGTACGGAACCGGCACGGTCGAGCGGGCGATCGCGCTGCAGCCCGACGTGATTATCCTCGACATCCTGCTGCCCGACGACGACGGCTGGGCGGTGCTGAGCCAGCTCAAGGCCGAGCCGCGCACCCGGGACATCCCCGTGCTGGTGGTCTCGGTGGTGGACGCGCCCGAGCAGGCCCGCGCCCAGGGCGCCGCCGCCATGCTGGTCAAGCCGATTGACCGCCCCACGCTGGAGCAGGCTCTGCGCCAGATCCTCGTCCGCCCCAGCACCCTGTCGGTGCCCACCGCCATGGTCGTGTCCCGCCAGCTAGAGCGTCCGCGCATCCTGCTCGCCGACGACAACGAGGAGACCCTGGAGACCATCGGGGACTACCTGCGCGCCAAGGGCTATGACCTGCGCGTGGCGCGCACCGGCCGCGAGGCGCTGGTCCAGGCCCAGGAGGAGCGGCCCGACGTGATCCTGATGGACATTCAGATGCCGGGGATGGATGGGCTGGAGGTGATCCGGCGCATCCGCGCCGAGGCCACGCTGGCCCACGTCCCCATCCTGGCGGTGACGGCTCTGGCCATGCCGGCCGACCGCGAGCGCTGTCTGGCCGCGGGGGCGGATGCCTATCTCCCCAAGCCCCTCAGCCTCCGCACGCTGGTCGCCACGATTGAGGCCCACCGCCAGCGACGGACGGGGGCGGCCACTGACGCTGCGGGGAACGACGACCCGGCGCCAGACCGCTGATCCTGGAGAGTATGGATGATCCGTGCTACTCTGTACACTTACTCCTGAGCGAAGCCTGTATGGGCGACACGTGTACCCGTGACCTGTTGTGAGTGACACTATGTCTACAAAGCACGTATCGTACGAGCAGCTGCGTGAGGAGAATCAGGCGTTGCGCACCCGCCTGGCCGAGGCAGAGCGCCTGCTCGCCGAGCGTACGGCGGCCGAGCGCCGCGCGCGCGCGATCCTGGACAAGCTGGACACCGGCGTGCTGCTCGTCGACGCCGACGAGCGCTGTATCTTCGCCAACGCGCGTGCCGCCGGCATCTTCCACCTGCCCCCGGCCGAGCTGGTGGGGACAGCGCTCGTCGAGCTCCTCCCGCCCGCGGCGGCCACGGCCTATGAGGCGCACACCCGCCGACTGCTGGCGGCGCCGGCCGCCGAGGAACAAGCGGCCACGGTCACACTCCCGATCGGCACGCGCACGTTCGTCGTTGCCGATCAGATCCTTTCCCCGACGCAGGGCGACGGCGCGGTGCGGCTGAGCCGCTGGAGTGACGTCACCGAGCGCAAGCGCACCGAGGCTGAGCTCCAGGTGGCGTTGACCAAGTACCGCACCCTGTTCGACGCCTTTCCCCTGGGGATTACGGTCGCGGATGCGACGGGCCAGATTGTCGAGAGCAACCCCATGGCCGAGCGCCTGCTGGGCCTTGGGCGCGAGGAGCAGCGCCAGCGCGAGATCGACGGCGCCGAGTGGCAGATCGTGCGCCCCGATGGCACAGCGATGCCGGCCGAGGAGTATGCCAGCGTGCGGGCGCTCAGAGAACAGCATCTGGTGGCGAATGTCGAGATGGGCATCGTGACGCCGCGCGGGGAGACGACCTGGATCAATGTGACCGCCGCGCCGCTGCCTCTGGAGGGCTATGGGGTGGTCATCGCCTATAGCGACATCACCGCGCGTAGGCAAGCCGAGGCGGCGCTGCGGGAGAGCCAGCAGAATCTCGAGGCGTTGATTGAGAATACCGATGGCAGTATCTGGTCGGTGGACACACAGTACCGGCTGATCGTGGGCAACCGCCTCTACCATCACAATGTGCGTGCGGCCCTTGGGCGTCCGCTGACCGCAGGCGAAAGCGTGCTGGCACCCGAAGTGCCGCAGGCCGCGCTGGATGAATGGCGATCCTATTATGACTGCGCGCTGCACCAGGGCCCCTTCAGTGTGGAGGCCACGACACGGTTTACGGCCGAGCCGCATACCGTGGAGTATCGCTTGAGCCCAATCACGACCGCGACCGGACAGCGTGCGGGGGTCACAGTCTATGGCCGCGATATCACTGAGCGCAAGCGGATCGAAGCTGCGCTGCGCGAGAGCGAGGCCCGCTACCGGCTGCTCTCCGAGCATAGCGCCGATGTGATCTGGACGATGGACCTGGCCAGCTTCCGCTTTACCTACGTGAGCCCCTCGGTGCAGCGCCTGCGCGGCTACACCGCCGCGGAGGTGCTGGCGCAGCCCGCCGCGGCCGCGCTGGCCCCGGAGGCGAAACAGCGCATCGCCAGCCAGCTGCGCGCCCGCATCGCCGCATTCCTTGCCGGCGACGAGGCGGCGCGCACGGCCGTGACGGAGGTGGACCAACCGTGCAAGGGCGGCGCGATTGTGCCCACCGAGGTGGTGACGACCTTGCTCACCGATGCCCAGGGACAAGTCACGGCCGTCATGGGCGTCTCCCGCGACATCACCGCGCGCAAGCAGGCCGAGCAGGCCCTGCATCAGCTCAACGAAACCCTTGAGCAGCGGGTGGCCGACCGGACGGCCGAGCTGGCCCGCGCCAACGTCGAGCTGGCCCGGGCGGCGCGCCTCAAGGATGAGTTCCTGGCCACGATGAGCCACGAGCTGCGCACGCCGCTGAGCAGCATCCTGGGCCGCCTCGAGCTGCTCCAGGAGGAATTCGACGGCCCGCTCACGCCCCGCCAGGTCGCCTCCCTACGCCGGATCGAAACCAGCGGGCAGCAGCTCCTGGCCCTGATCAACGACATGCTCGATCTCTCTACGATTGAGGCCGGCAAGCTCACGCTCGCATACGCCCCCGTGGAGGTGGCCCTGGTCTGCCAGCGCAGCCGCCAGCAGGTGGCGGCACACGCGCTGAAGAAGCAGATCACGCTCAGCACGACCCTCGACCTCCAGATGTTGACCATTCAGGCCGACGGGCGACGGCTGACCCAGATCCTGGTCAATCTGCTCGCCAACGCGGTCAAGTTCACGCCCGAGGGTGGGCAGATTGGGCTGGAGGTACGTGGCGACCCCGAGCACCAGCGGGCGACCTTCACGGTCTGGGACACCGGCATCGGAATCGCGCCCGAGGACCAGGGCCGCCTGTTCCAGCCCTTCGTGCAGCTCGACGGGGGCCTCAATCGCCAGTATGAGGGCACCGGGCTCGGCCTGGTGCTGGTGCGCCGGCTGACGGAGGCCCACCAGGGCAGCGTCACCGTCGAGAGCACACCGGGTCAGGGCAGCCGCTTCAGCGTCAGTCTGCCCTGGCGGCCAGGGTAAGCATCACTGCGGGTTCCCGCCAGCAGCTGCGGGCTTGAGGTGTCCCGATGATCGCGTAGCGAAACGTACCGGACCACACCACGACGCGCCCCCAGAATCGGAGCCGTGGTCGTCGGCCCCCAGCAGCAGCACCTACGAACGCCCGCGTGGCGGAGAGCCGGTCGCGGTCGTTTCGCCTGGGCGCCAACGCCGCTACGGCACCCCGCCCGCATCAGGCGCTGTCCCTCGCAGCTGGGTAGCGATCAGAGTCAGGAGCGCGCGTAGACTGACCGGCTTTGAGAGGTACTCGTTCGCCCCGGCCTCCAGACAGCGCTCGCGGTCGCCGCGCATTGTCAACGCCGTCAGGGCGATGATCGGCGTGGCGCGCATACCTGCCGCGCGCAGGCGGCGGGTGGCCTCCAGCCCGTCCAGCACTGGCATCTGGATATCCATCAGGATCAGGGCCGGGCGCAGATCCTCGGCCAGGGCCACCGCCTCTACACCATTGCGGGCGACAACCACACGATAGCCAGCGGCGGTGAGTATATCGCTCAGCAGCTGGCTATTCTCCTCGTGGTCCTCGGCCAGCAAGATGAGGGGCTGCGCCACTATCCCCTCAGCGATGAGCGCTGCCAGCGGTGCCGACGCCTCAGGTGACGCGTGCGAAGGGCGGTGTTCCACGAGCGCCTGAACCCAGGGCAAGCGCACACTGAAGCGGCTGCCCTGGCCCGGCGTGCTCTCCAGGGCCACGCTGCCCCCGTGCAGCTCGGCCAGGCGCAGCACCAGGGCCAGGCCGAGCCCCGTGCCGGTGTGCTCACGATTCAACGCGCTGTCCAGTTGCACGAAGGGCTGGAACAGGCGCCCCTGGTCTTCGGGCGCGATGCCGATACCCGTATCCCAGACCGTGAAGGTGGCCGCCTGCCGCTCTGGGTCCCCCTCAACCTCCAGGCCGACCTGACCACCCTCGGGCGTGAACTTCACCGCGTTGGTGAGCAGGTTGGCCAGGATCTGCTTGAGCCGTAGCTCATCGGCCGTGACCGTCGTCACCTGCGGGTCGAGGGTCGTGCTGAGTGCGATCCGCTTGCGCGTCGCGCGCTCGACCACCAGCTGACGACTCTGCTGGCAGACCAGATCCACATCCACTCCGGTGAGTTGGAGTTCGACCTTGCCGGCCTCGACCTTCGAGAGGTCCAGGATATCATTGATCAGGCTCAACAGGTGACGTCCGCTTGCGTCAATGCTGGTAATCGCCTGCGCTTGCTTCTCGCTGAGCGGCCCGTAGATCTGCTCGCGCAACAGCTCGCTGCGCCCGAGGATCGTGTTGAGGGGTGTGCGCAGCTCATGGCTCATGTTCGCCAGGAACTCGTCCTTGAGCCGCGCGGCGTGGGCCAGCTCGGCATTCGCCAGACTCAAGTCAGCCGTGCGCTCGGCCACCCGCTGCGCGAGCAGCTCCCACTCGCCCTGTACCTGTGCAATCAACTGCGCCCGCTCAATCGCCGTCGCCGCCGTCGCGGCCAGCGTCTCTGCCAGACGCACATCCGCGTCAGTGAGCGTATGGGGATGCTGACGGTCGATCGAGTAAATCCCTACGACGGTATTCCCGGCGATGAGCGGCACGCCCAACCAGCAGCGGATATGATCTGTTCCGAGCATCGGGGTCCACGACGGCTCCTGGTGCGTGTCCAGGACCAGGACGCTGCGCTGCGCGGTGACGATCGCGTGAATCAGCGGCCTCTGCGTCGGATCGAAGACCAGCGCCGTGAGCAGGGCCGGGTCGGTCCAGCGCTCATACCCGCGCCAATGCCGCACCCGGAACCCGTTCGCGCCATCGGGCAGCATGATATTGGCGCTATCGTAGGGGAGCAGCTGCTGCAGCACATCAAGCAGCGTCTCGAGGATGGCGTCGAGGGTGAGCGGGC
>JAAXUL010001063.1 GCA_013336035.1 Chloroflexales bacterium | reverse complement strand
CAGATCGGCTCGGGCCTGGTCGGCGTGATGTACATCCTCGACGAGCCCAGCATCGGCCTGCACCAGCGCGACAACCTCAAGCTGCTCAACAGCCTGCTGCGCCTGCGCGACCTGGGCAACACCCTGATCGTGGTCGAGCACGACCTCGAGACCATGCAGGCCGCCGACTGGATCGTCGACTTCGGCCCCGGCGCGGGCGTGAAGGGCGGCGAGGTGGTGGTCAGCGGCCCGCCCGCCGTGGTCGAGGCCCACCCCGCCTCGCTCACCGGCCAGTACCTGAGCGGCCGCCTCGAGATCGCCGTGCCCAGGCGGCGCCGCAGGCCAATCCTCGCCGCGTCGATCGCCGAGCGCCTCGACAAGCTCGCCGCCTCGGTGCCGGCCCGGCGCGGCCGCCCGCGCCTGCGCGCCGCCGAGGGCGTCCCCGCCAGCGAGGAGGCCTGGCTCGCCATCGAGGGCGCCACGCTCAACAACCTGCGCGATGTCACCGTGCGCTTCCCGCTCGGCACCTTCGTCGCGATCACGGGCGTCAGCGGCTCGGGCAAGTCGTCGCTGATCACCGAGACGCTCTACCCGGCGCTGGCCAACAAGCTGAACAAGGCCCAGCTCAAGCCCGGCCCCTACGCGAGCCTGGCGGGCCTCGAGCACCTCGACAAGGTGATCGACATCGACCAGCAGCCGATCGGCCGCACGCCCCGCTCGAACCCCGCCACCTATGTCAAGCTCTTCGACCTGCTGCGCGAGCTGTTCGCCTCGACCGCCGAGGCCAAGCTGCGCGGCTACGAGGCCGGCCGCTTCAGCTTCAATGTGAAGGGCGGCCGCTGCGAGACCTGCGAGGGCAACGGCGAGATCAAGATCGATATGCAGTTCCTGGCCGATGTCTGGGTGCGCTGTAGCGAGTGCAAGGGCCGCCGCTACAACCGCGAGACGCTCCAGGTCAAGTACAAGGGCAAGTCGATCGCCGACATCCTCGACATGGACGTGCAGACCGCGCTCGAGTTCTTCGACAACGTGCCGCGGGTCCGCCGCATCCTCCAGACCCTCCACGATGTCGGCCTCGACTATATCAGGCTCGGCCAGCCGGCGACCACGCTCTCGGGCGGCGAGGCCCAGCGCGTCAAGCTCGCCAAAGAGCTGGCGCGGGTCGCGACGGGCCGCACGATCTACATCCTCGACGAGCCGACCACCGGCCTGCACTTCGCCGATGTCCAGAACCTGCTGCGGGTGCTGCACCGTCTGGTCGACGCCGGCAACACCGTGATCGTGATCGAGCACAGCCTCGACGTGATCAAGACGGCCGACTGGGTGATCGATATGGGCCCCGAGGGCGGCGACGGCGGCGGCGACGTGGTCGCCCAGGGCACCCCCGAGGAGGTCGCCCACAGCGAGGACTCGCACACCGGCCAGTTCCTGCGCAA
The DNA here is from genome assembly GCA_013336035.1 of Chloroflexales bacterium. Classification (GTDB taxonomy): domain Bacteria; phylum Chloroflexota; class Chloroflexia; order Chloroflexales; family Chloroflexaceae; genus CAIWXH01. Next base: position 1,674 of record JAAXUL010001063.1, on the reverse strand, counting down.
CATCCTCGTGGCCGAAGAGCACCGCGCCGCCGCGGACTAGCGGCCCCCAGCTATTTCCTCGACCGACGGCGCAGGACGTTGCGCAGCAGCGCGCCGACAATCGTGGCGATGGTCGCCCCGGCGATGATGGTGCTACCCGGTCCGCTACGATTCTCGGGCTGCTCCGGGGAGCGTTGATGCCCGCCGGGCGCCTCAGGAGCCGCGGGCTCGCCGACGGCCCGCTCGCGCGGGGCCTGCTCCTGGCCATTAGCGGCGCGGGCCGTGGCGGCGACAGCCTGGGGGTCCGGCATGCCCTGCTGGGCCCGGGCGTCGGCGGTGACGGGCACGGCGTTGCTAGAGGGCCTGATCTGCGAGCCGTAGCGCCGCGCGTAGACCTGGGTCAGCTCGGCGCCGAAGAAGAGGATCTGGGCCGAGTAGAAGATCCAGATCAGGACAATGACCAGCGAGCCGGCGGCGCCGAAGGTTGAGCCGGTGGCCGTGAAGCGCAGGTAGAGCGCGATCAGCAGCCGGCCGACAAAGAACAGGGCCGTGGTGATCCCCGCGCCCAGAAGCACATCGCGCCAGGCGATCTCTACGTCGGGCAGCAGCTTGAAGATCAGGGTGAAAAGCCCGAAGACGACCGCAGCCTGGACCACCAGGTTGACCCCGCGCCAGATCAGCGACTGCTGGAAGGCCTCGCCCACGACAAACTGGCCCAGGCCGGTCAGGAAGGCGCCGAGGAGCAGCGACACCAGCAGCAGGAAGCCCGTGCCGAGGACCATGGCGAAGGAGAGGAAGCGGTCTTTGATGAAGCCCCAGATGCCGCGCCCCGGCTTCGGCGCCACCTCCCAGATCGTGTTGAGGGCGTCCTGGAGCTGACCAAAGACGCCGGCGGCCCCGAAGAGCAGCGCGGCGATCCCAAGGATAGTGGCGAGAGCGCCGGCGGCGGGCCGGTCCGACGCGCTGAGCATCTGCTCGACGGCCTGAGCGCCATCAGGGCCGAGCAGGCTGGTGAGCTGGCCGCTCACCTCGCCGCGGGCGGCCTCCGCGCCGAAGAGCAGGCCGGCGATCCCGATAGCGATGATCAGCAGGGGCGCCAGCGAGAAGATCGTGTAGTAGGCCAGGGCCGCGGCCAGGCGCGGAGCCTTATCCTCGTTCCAGTCGCCAAAGGCCTCGGCCACCAGCTCGCGTGCCTGGGAAAAGCTGAGCATTAGGTATGCCCTCTCTAGCGGAGGGTCACGCCCTCCTGAACACTCTGCCAGGTAGGCAAGATGTGTGCCGGGTGGGAGAGAGCGCCCGGCCCGCCCTGTGCTATACTGAGCGTTAATCCCGTTGCCCTCCAGCTAGCACTACTCCTCCCCAATTCCTCTGCTACGAAGCCGAGTCTACCTCTGCGCTGCGGCATCGACCCACCCCGACCCCTACGTCCGAGGCACCTATGCCCACACAGCCGATCCTGTCCCGTCACCCGCAGGCTTACGCGATCTCGCGCCAGCCATTGCTCGCCGCGGTTGTCGCGCTCCTCTACTTCCTCTGCGCCAGCGCGAGCCGCCTCGTTATCCAGTCGCAGGGCATCGCGCTCATCTGGCCGGCGAATGGCCTTCTGCTTGCGGCGCTGCTGCTGAGCGACCGGCGGACCTGGCCGGGCACACTCGCGGCGGTACTCGGGGCCGGCCTGCTGGCCAACCTCGTGAC
>JAAXUL010000306.1 GCA_013336035.1 Chloroflexales bacterium | reverse complement strand
CAGCTGCATGTAGTAGGCGCAGTGGCGGGCCCGCAGCTGCCCATAGGTCGCGGGAGAGCGCCGGAGCCGCTCGTGCGCGAACTGGCGAACTAGCTCGTGCAGGTCGTAGCGCCCGCTCTCGTGGCGGCGGAGGAGGGCTTTGCTTGCCAGCGCCTGTAGGCTTGCCAGGGTCGCGCCGGCGACCTGCTCGGCCGCCTCGCGCAGGCAGCCGCCCTCAAACACCGATAGCCTTTGCAGCACCTCTTGCTCGCCGGGGCTGAGCCCCTGCCAGCTGTGCTCCAACACGACGCGCAGGCTCCGGTGGCGCTCCGGCAGGTGCTGCTGCGACGCCTGTAGAAAATCAAGGTCGCGCGCGATCTCGTCGGCGATCTCCTGGCAGCTCATCGACTGGACCCAGGGCGCGGCCAGCTCTAGCCCAAGCGGCATGCCGTCCAGCAGCCGACAGATCCGCGCGATCTGCGCGAGCTCGGCCGGGCGCGGGGCGAAGCTCGCCTGGACGCGGCGGGCGTAGCTGAGGAACAGGCGCAGCGCGCCATAGGCCTTGCCCGCGTCGTCGCCCGCGGCCGACAGCGCCGCCTCGTCGGGGTAGTCCAGGCCCGTCACAGGGTAGGCCCACTCCTCGTCAAGCTGGAGCCGCTCGCGCGAGGTGACGAGCAGCGACACCTGCGGCGCGGCCGCGACAATCTCCGCCAGCACCGCCGCGCCCCCATCCGCAAGCAGCTGCTCCACGTTATCGAGCAGCAGCAGCAGCCGCCTGTCGCGCAGGTAGGCCAGCAGCTGCGCCATAGGCTCGGTGCTGCCGAGCAGATGGATGTCCAGCGCGGCCAGGATGGCCTGCGCGATACGCTGAGGGTCGTCGACCGGCACCAGGCTGACAAAGGCTGCGCCGTGGCGGAAGGCCGCGGCGCTGGCGGCGGCCGTGGCCTGGGCCAGGCGCGTCTTGCCCACCCCGCCGGGGCCGGTCAGTGTCACGATGCGGCAGGCGGGGTCGCGCAGATAGTCGCCGAGCGCCTGGATCTCGCGCTCGCGCCCGATACATGTCGCGGCTGACGGCGGGAGGTGCCGGACGAGCCCCGGGCCGTCGGGGGCGGGCGTCGCCGTGGGCGCCGCCTCAGCTTCCAGCGGCGGCGGCCGTCGCTCGCGGATCAGCGCGTACAACGCCTTGGTCTCGTCCTCCGGCTCGGCCGCCAGCTCTTCAGCGAGCAGACGCACGCACTCCTCGTACTGGCGAATGGCGGCGGACCACTGGCCCATGCCGGCGTACAGGGCCATGAGCGCGCGGTGAGCCGGCTCGTGCAGCGGGTCGAGGGCAAGCCAGCGCCGCGCGTAGGGCGTCGCGTGAGCGTGCTCGCCCCGGCCTTGATGCCAGGAGACAAGCGCCTGGAGCGCGTGGGCCAGCTGCTGGCGCAAGCCCTCGGCCTGGAAAAACTGCCACTCATCGAAGGCCGGGCAGCCCGGGGCGCTAAACCCGCGCAGAAAATCATCGCTGTACAGCTGCGCCGCCGCGGTTAGCGCCGCGGCGCAGGCGGGGCAGAGCGTGCCGGCCGGGTGGTGGTGCGCCTCTACCGCGGCGAGCTGAGCCTGAAACGCCGTCACGTCGATCCGGCTCGCTGCATCCGGGTTCCAGCGCACCTGATGCCGGTCGGCCACCAGCGGATCGACGCCGAGGGTCGTCTTCAGCAGCGACAGCTCGCGGCGCAGATTGTTGCGGGCGCTGGGGCCGTCGAACTCGGGCCAGAGCAGCGCGGCCAGGGCGTCGCGATCCTGAGGGCGCCCAGTCAGCGCCAGGTAGGCTAGCAGCGCCAGCGCCTTGCTGCGCCGAAGCGGCACGGGCTCGCCTGCATACTCAATGCGCGGCGCCCCGAAGAGCGATAGGTGCAGCATCGAATACTCCTTATAGCGAGGGCCTCTTCCGCCAGGCCGCTTGTTGTGGCGCGGCAGCGCCAGGGTTATCCAGTGGGCGATAGCGACGCTCGCCGCAGCGGGGCTCAGACCTGGGCGAAGAGGATGTTCAGCGCCTCAGCCAGGGTGGGGTGGGCGAAGACGCTGTCGCGCAGGGCGGTGGCGGGCAGCCCGCCCTGCATGGCCAGCTGCACCGCGCTCATAATCTCGCCGCCCTCGATGCCCAGCATCGCGAAGCCGAGGATCTGGCCGGTCTGCGCGTCGAGCACCGCCTTCATCAGGCCGCGGGTCTCGTCCACCTCGATGGCGCGCGCGACAGAGCTCATCGGCGTGGTGACGACCTTTACAGCGCGGCCCTGCGCCCGCGCCCCCTCCTCGCTCAGCCCGACCCGCCCTAGCTGCGGATCGATAAACACGGTGTAGGGGACAAGCCGGCCCCGCGTGGTCTTGTCGCCGCCCTCGAGCAGATTCGCCTTCAGGATGCGGAAGTCGTCGTAGGAGATATGCGTAAACGCCGGGCCGCCCGTGACGTCGCCCACGGCATAGATGTCGGGCACATTCGTTGCGAGCCGTTCGTCCACGACGATATTGCCGCGCTGGTCGGTCGCTATCCCCGCCGCCGCCAGGTTGAGCCGGTCGCTGTTGGGGGTGCGGCCGGCCGCGACCAGCAGGTGCGACCCGTCGAGCACACGCTCGCCGTCCGGGGTCGTGACCGACAGCAGCACGCGCCCATCGGCGGCACGGGCGACGCGGCGCGCGGCGCTGCTCAGCAGCACCTCGACCCCGTCCTCGCGCAGGATGGCGGCGACCGCGTCGGCGATATCGCCGTCCTCGCGCGCCAGCAGGCGCTCGCCGCGCTGCACGATCGTCACCCGGCTGCCGAAGCGGCGGAACATCTGGCCGAACTCCAGGCCGATGTAGCCGCCGCCGAGCACAAGCAGGTGCTCTGGCGCCGCGCCCAGCTCCATGATCGTGGTCGAGTCGAGGAAGGGGACCGCGTCGAGGCCGGGGAGGTCGGGCACAGACGGACGGGCGCCGGCGTTGATCACGATCGTCCTGGCGCTGAGCTCGCGCGTGCCGCCCCCCCTGAGCGCGACGGTGACCGCCCTGGGGCCGCTGAGCTGGGCCATGCCCATGATCAGCTCGACCCCATCCCGCCCCAGGCGAGCCTCGCCGCTGGCCCGCCAGCTCGCCACAATGTCGCGCTTGCGCCGCCGGACCACCTCCAGATCGACGCTGACCGCGCCGGTCTGCACCCCATAGTCGGCGGCGCGGCGGGCGAGATAGGCGACGCGGGCGCTCGCCACCATGGTCTTGGTCGGGGTGCAGCCCTCGTTGATGCAGGTGCCACCGACGTGGCTCACCTCGACCAGGGCCGTCCGGCGCCCGGCCTGCGCGAAGGCGCTGGCGAGCGGCCCGCCGGCCTGCCCAGCGCCGATGACGATCATGTCGAATACCTCTGCCATGCTGTCGCTCCTGTCTGCTCGCACTGGTGATGCCACGAGTATACAACGCGAACATCAAGGGGGCCGTGAGGTAGCTTACGGGGCGCCGCTTTGCGCCGCCGCTCGGCCTGAGAGGGCTGACACGGCTCTGGCAGGGCCAGCGCGGGCGCTCAAAACGCCGCCCTCCTCCGCAGCATACTTTGGATCGAGGCGCTGAGGCCCGGTACGCGCTGGAGATCTTCAGAGTCCCTGATCGGCCGAAATCTGATCAGCCGGCGGGCCGCGCGTAAGTCAATCCCGGGCAAGCTCATCAGCTCGCGCTCGCTGGCAGTGTTGATATTCAGCCTTGCAGTGAGCGTATCGCTATCGCCATCAAGCCCGCCGCCCTCGACGATCAAGAACCAGCGCTCGAAATCTCCGCCCCGCCGGCCGTCGCCACTTGGCAGGATCTGGTCGATCCGGCCGGTCGCGGCGCTGGGCAGGCCGAAGACATCACCGTCGAGCCAGCGCTCGCGCAGACCGGCCGCCGAGATAGCGTGGCCCTTGAGGGTTAGCCGGCCAAGGATGCCAGGGCGATCATCGGTGAGGAAGGGGCGCACCACGTCGAACAGCTGCACCAGCAGCCAGCGCCGCGTTGGCTCGGTGGGCTGCCAGTCGATCGTCGCCCCCTCGGCCGTCACGGCCGCCCTGAGCACGACACGCCTGTAGCCGAAGATGTCAGTGCCCGAGGTTAGCCCCCACATACTGCGGTCGACACCAAGCGGCTCGGGGAGCTCGAGCTCGACATAAGCGGTTGGGCTCTCGATCGACGCCTCGGCGATATTGCCATCGCAGATGACCCTTATGCCCTGCGAAAAACTCGCCACGCTGATCGCCGTGTCATTGGGGAGCACCGCGCCGTTCGAGCGGCGCAGCACGGCGGTGATGTGCAGCCCCGGCCCGTCCGCCCCGGCGTCGGGCAGGTCGCTGAGCGAGGGGAACCGGCGCCGGCAGTCGCTGATCAGCTCCCACTGTCCGCCCTCGAAGATCAGGATCGCGAGGGCGCAGAAGTGGTGCTCGACGCCGTGGCGAGGGACGGCCAGCGGCTCGCCGCCGGCGTCGTGCGGCCACTCGACGTCGCCGGTTGCCGTGCGCGCCGGGATCTGCCAGTAATCGCCCGAGCGAAATCCCCCCTCCGCGATCAGCTGGACCTCTACGCCGCCCTCGAGGGCGACCCACTCTTCTTGATCGGGGCCCACGAGCGCTTCCTGCGCGTCCCAGCGCTGCACAAATGCGCCTGGCCCAAGCTCGGGCGGCTGATCATTGTCCCACGCTTCGACGGTCAGCACAGCGCCATCCACGGCCGCGAGCCGCGCCAGCACCCCGGCCTCGCGCCGGAGCATACGCCGCTCATCCTTGAGCTCAATCCACTGCCCGGGTGCGAAGGCGAGGGCCACGTCGCGCGCGGGGTGGCTGATGCTCACTTGCCTGCCGTCGATGCCAACCAGCGCCGCCACGATGCTGGCGTTGTCGCGGGCCCACTTGATGATGGGGCCACCCTCACTGTCGCTGCCCGTGTGGAGCTCTACCCGGTAGAGCAGGTTCTCTAGCCCCCGGTAGCCGGCCCGCGCCGGCACGATGCACGGCTCCTCCTGCTCGGGCGTCGGGGTCGAGCGGGCGCGCAGCCTCGAGGCAGCCCCAGAAAACGCGGGGGGCCGCCAGCCGTCGAACTGCTCGCAGCTTGGCGGCGTGGCGGTCGGGTCGGGCTCGATCAGCGCGAGCCGAACCTGACACACGGTGTCCTGGCGGACACACGTGTCGGGCCCGCCCAGGGCCACCTCGCGGAGCGCGGGGTCCTCGAGGGCGGTGGTGTGGCGCTCCCAGATATCGAGATAGGCCAGGTAGTAGCCCTCCTCGCCGGGGAGCTCGAACCCCGGCAGGCCGGGCTGCTCGGTGATCAGCACGGCGCCGGGATTCTCGCACGGGATGCCGTCCACATAGTATTGACCCGGCCCGATGCGCAGGGTGTCGCCCGCATCGGTCGGCGTCACCGCGAAGCCAGGGTCGGCCTCGGGCGCGCCGCAGCTGCCGATCATATCGCGCCTGGTGCGATCGCCGACCCGCTGATCGTTCAGCACGAGCCCGTTCAGGTCGCTCTCCAGATTCACCCGGCCCTGCTGCCAGAGGTATCCGCGCATATTGGGGGGGGTCGGGGGGAGCCGGCTGAAATCGCCGTTCATCGGCGCTCCTTGCTCAGGGGGGTCGCAAAGAGGACAAGCCCTCCCTGAACAACCTCTGCCCTGGCCTCTGCCGCAAGCGGGGCTTGCGAGCACCTAGCTTTCGAAGATAACGCCCGCCTCCAGCCCTAACGGCAGGTACTCGTCGAGGGCGGCGCGCAGGTTCGCCAGCCGCTGGGGCTGCTGGAGGCTGCTGAAGGCGCCCATCTCCGAGCCATCCTCGGCCCCCGCGGCGATCGCGGCCGGGCAGGCCAGGCCCAGCTGCGCGTAGCCCGGCCGGCCGTACGCCAGGCTCGTAAACACCGGGGTCAGGCTTGCCAGGATGACCCCCTGCTCCGCGGCGCTGCGCCCCTCTAGTGCCAGGTCCGGCTGGCAGCGGTAGCGGCGCGGCGTGCGCGATCCTTCGGGGACATAGCTGAAGCGCACACAGCCGGCCTGGGCGCGCTCCACGCGGACGCGCCCGGCGAAGATGCAGCCGTCAGCCTCCAGGCTGCGCGCCGCGACCGTGCCGAGGACGGTCGTCCGCTCGATCTGGGCCGGGGCGTCCGTGCTGATGGCAGGCATGCCGGCATCGCTCTGCGCGCCGCTGCTGATGATCGAGTCGCCGATGCGCAGCGCGGCGATGCTCGCGGCCAGCTCGATCCGGTCGCAGATGCTGGCCTCGACGCTCACCACAAGGCCCTGGTTGCCGACCGTGACGCGCAGGCCGCCCTCGCCGGGCACGAGGGTGCAGTGGTCGACCCGTAGCCGGCCCAGGTTGCCGTCGAGGCAGCGGAGCTGCCCCGCGACCAGCAGGCCGCTGATGGCCAGCGCCCCCGGGTTGAGGGCGCCCGTACCGCGCACAGAGACGTCCCCGTCCAGAAGGGGCCGCGGCCCGACCGGCGTCAGCTGGCCAACGACGCGCTGCAGCTGGCCCGGGATAGCGGGGTTGGCCACTGTTGGCCAGCCCGCCGCCACGATCAGCAGCAGGCAGGCAGGCGGCACCTCGATCACACTGGCCCCGGTCAGATTCTCCGCGTAGGTCGCGCTGTCGGTGACGGCGATCACGCCCACCTTTGGCGCCGGCTGCGCGTTCCACGCCGCGACCGCCGCCTGCAGCGTGGCGAAGATCGGCTCGTCGCCGAGCGCCGCCAGGCGCTGGCCGACGCCGGCCTGCCATGTGATCGGCCGGCCCTCGAGCGCGGCGGCCACCGCCTGGCCACGATCATATGGCCCGCCGCCGATATCGGCGCTGGAGCCGTAGCTGTAGCTGAGCTCGATCCGCCCCGGCGGCGCGACCCCCCTCAGCACCGCCAGGCGCCCCAGCTCCGGGTCGACGGCGACCAGTGTCGCGCGATCGCTCCCGGGGACGGGGCGGCTCGCGGGCGGCCGCCACTGCGGGTCGCCCCAGCCCTCGAGGTGGCCGGCGAGGATCTGCTCGGGCTGGAGCGGGGCGCCGTCGAAGAAGACCCGCAGTGTGGGCTGCGCGCCGAGGTAGAGCGAGCGCGCCGTGGCGCCGGCGGCCAGGGCGGCGCGGTACGCCTCCAGATCCTCGTGGAGCGCTCGCCGGCGCAGCGGCGCCGGGAGGTTGTGCTCCTCGGCCAGGTGCGGCAGCTCCTGCTCGCTCTGCGGCCGGCTGAAGAGCGGTGCGTCCAGCCCGAGCGGGTTAAAGCTGAAGCGGAGAAGCCCATCGTCAAACCCGGCGGCGGCGCGCGGGGTCACGCGCTCTAGCGGGTAGGCCTGGAGGCGCCAGACAAATAGGCCGAGGTTGGGGATGTTGTAGCGCCCGCGCCAGGCGGCGATCCGGCGCACATCGCCGCTGTGCTGCGCCCGCTCGAACGGCCCGCCCAGCAGCTCGAGGGTGTTCGTGTCGCGCAGGTCCACGCTGGAGCTGTGCGGGCGGGCGTGGTTTATGTGCTGGGTGGTGGCCAGGCGCTGGAAGAGCTCGACCACCCGCACGGGCCAGCCGGTGCTGTCGCGTGCCAGCTGCTCGAGCACCGCCGCCGTGCCCTTGGCCCGCCGGTAGGCCAGGGTGTTGGCGACGTAGGCGCGCCGGCTGAAGCCGCCCGGCCGCGCCGCGTGCAGCCCGCGCACACCCAGCAGGTCGCCGATGTAGGGCACCGCCCACTCGTCGCAGGTCTCGATGAAGAGGCTGTCGTACAGGCCGGCGATATCCTCCTCGACCAGCCGCAGCTCACCCTCGATCACCCGCAGCAGCGCGCGCAGGGGCTCGCCCCGCTCGGCGTCGCGGATGCGGTAGATCGCGGGGAGCAGCTCGTACAGCGCGACCAGCTGGCTCATGGCGCCATCTCCTTGAGGGCGATGCTGCCGATCAGCAGTAGCTCGGCGGGCAGGATCGCCGCGCAGCCGGCCTGGGGCCCGCCCTGCCCCTGTGACCAGCGGGCCCCTCGGGCGATCAGGAGCGGGGCGCGGCCGGCGAGGTCGAACAGGTCTCGGAAGAGCTGATCAAGGTCGGCGGCGACCACGCCCGGCACGCCCTGGATCACGCCGAGCAGCTCAGCGGCCGTGACGGGCTGGCCGAAGGCGCGCCGCTCGAAGCCGAAGGCCGCGCGCAGGGCCGCCTCGACGGCGGCGAGCACCGCCTCGCGCTCGTGGCGCGGGTCAGCCAGGACGCGGGCGCCGACGTGGAATGTGCGCTTGACGTACCCGCCCACGCAGAGGCCGCGCCCCGGGGCGCGGGCCGCGGCGATCGCGCGCACCAGGTTGGCGAGCAGCGCCGACTGGGGCTCGATCGTGGCGCCGTTGGCGGCGGCGACGGTGAGGTGGACGATCTGCCCCTCGCCGCTCCAGAGCAGGCGCACCTGGGCTTTGCCGATTCCGGCGAAGGCGCGGGCGAAGTCCTCGAAGTCCTGCA
>JAAXUL010000305.1 GCA_013336035.1 Chloroflexales bacterium | reverse complement strand
CCGCTTTAGCCTTCGCCAGCTCCGCACTCCCCAACCGCCGGGCGGCGGATCCCCAGCTTCTTCATGCGCGCGTAGAGCGTGCCGGGATTCAGGCCGAGGCGGCGGGCCGCGCCGTCCGGACCTTTGATCTTCCAGCCGGCAGCCTGGCAGACTTGCAGGATGTGCGCCCGTTCGCGGGCTTGCAGGGTGTCGTCTTCGGCGGCGGATCCGTTGGCGCGGGTCGGACCGTCGAGTGCAGGGGCAGGGCGTCTGACCGGACCCAGTTGAATAGCCTCCAACTCCAGGGAGGCGCCGGGCGCCTTCGGTCGCTGCGCCGCCCCCGCGAACCACCAGCCGGCCAGCCGGGCGGCGGCACCCGTGAGCGGCCCTGGCACTGGCGGGAGCGGACTGTGCGACAGCAGGACGCTCACCATCCGATTGATGTAGTGGTAGAAAATGGCAGTGCCGATGATCTCGGGGGCATCGCGGGCCGGGAAGGGCGGGGCGCGCAGGATGGGTGCCGTCGGGGTGCGGGTCGCGGTGGCCCAGGCCACCACCTCGCGCAGCGCGGGCGGCAGAGGCCGGGCGGGGCGCCCGATACGCAGATCTTCCGCCGTGGTGTGGCTGTGGAGCGCGTGCAGCATGACGGCGTGGGCATCCACGCAGTAGGAGCACTGGTTGAGCCGCGAGACGGTGACGGCGATGGCCTCCTTGGTGGCGCGCGGCACTCGCCCGACCAGCTCGCTCTCGCGGCAGGCCATCCAGACCCCGGCCAGCAGGTCGGGCACGGGCGCGTGCAGCAGGAACGGCTCGACCAGGGCGCCGAACTCGCGCCGGATCTGGGCCGCCAGCGACGGGGGAAGCTGGGCACCAGTCGGCTGGGTGTGCAGGTACGTTATCGCCATCGCTTCTCCTGGCGCAAGGTCGCAGATGCCATCGTCGCTATGGTACTGCATGGCAAGGGGCGATGGAAGGAGCGGGCGAGGGCACGGGGTGGAGAGCGCTGGCTGCTCCCCACCCCAGGCGTGGTTACGGACGCGGGCCACCGGGGCGGCCCTGCGGTGCGGTCGTGCTGGCGTGGACCGCCGTTGCGGTGAAGGCGCCCGCACTGTCGGTCGTGCCCTCCGCGTGGATGAACTGACCGGCGGCAATGGCGCTCAGGCTCGACGCGCTGCCATCCAGCTCCACCGTCGTGCTGCCCGTCGTCTGGATCGTCTGGCTCGTCCCGTCAGGCCGTGTCACGGTGATCGTGCTGCCGTCCACGCTGGCGACCTGGCCCCCGGCGTGCGTGCCGTCATTCCTGCCAGGGCCTCCATCGCCGGGGCGGCCCTGCGGCGCGGTCGTGCTGGCGTGAACCGCCGTGGCGGTGAAGGTGCCCGTGCTGTCGGTCGTGCCCTCGGCGTGGATGAACTGGCCGGCGGCGAGCTTGTCCCGGCTTGTCGTGCTGCCGTCCAGCTCCACGGTGGTGCTGTCCGTCGTCAGGATGGCCTGGCTCGTCCCGTCGGGCCGCGTCACGGTGATGGTGCTGCCGTCCACACTGGCGACCTGGCCCCCGGCGCGCGTCCCATCATTCCTACCGGGGCCACGAGGGCGGCCCTGGGGCGCGGTCGTATTGGCGTGAACTACCGTGGCGGTGAAGGTGCCCGCGCTGTCGGTCGTGCCCTCCGCATGGATAAACTGGCCGGCGGCGATGGCACTCAGGTTGGAGGCGCTGCCGTCCAGCTCAACGGTCGTGCTGCCCGTCGTCTGGATCGCCTGGCTTGTCCCGTCCCGGCCCGTGACCGTGATGGTCGTGCCGTCCACGCTGGCGACCTGGCCCCCGGCGTACGTGCCGTCATTCCTGCCGGGGCCGCCATCGCCGGGGCGACCCTGCGGCGCGGTCGTGCTGGCGTGAACCGCCGTCGCCGTAAACACCCCCGCGCTGTTGGTCGTGCCCTCGGCGTGGATGAACTGGCCGGCGGCGATGGCGCTCAGGCTCGACGTGCTGCCGTCCAGCTCAACCGTCGTGCTGCCCGTCGTCTGGATCGCCTGGCTCGCTCCATCGCGGCCCGTGACGGTGATGGTCGTGCCATCTACGCTGGCAACCTGGCCCCCGGCGTGCGTGCTGTCATTCATGCCAGGGCCACGCTGCTGGGCACTCGTCGTTTGCACGCTCTGCATCGCCGCTGCGACGCTGGGGCTGGTCTGGCTCAGACCCACCACCCCGGCGACGGCCAAGGCGCCGGACAGCATGCCCATCAGGATACGCTTCATCGCTGTGCTCCTTGTACTTGCGTTCGCTGCCACCGCCTGGGTGATATGAGGAAGACGAGCGGTGGCCTGCTCACTGTACCTGGCACATGTTCAGACGGGTTGAAGATCTGATTGGGTTGCGGCGAAGCCTGGAGACCAGGCAGGACCAAGCGCCAGATCGGGCCGATGCCCCAGAACCGGCAGTAGGGGCGATCCCATGGCGGGATAAGCCTCGCCACGGACGCGGGCGCGTCTGTGGCGAGGCGCTGGCTTCTGTGATCACACGGTGCGCACGACCACCCCAGTGATCACGGGAGGGCCAGGCTTCGCTCACTGACCCCACTGGGGACAGGTCCCCAGTGGGGCTTGCCCCAGGCTCATCGGCCAGATGCACCTCGGCAGAGCGGGTGGCTCCGGCTCCGGCTCCGGCTCAACGAGAGCCAGTGGGCAGGCCATGCGGGTGAACAGGCCAGCGTGCTCGCCCGTGCCTCTGCCTGACGGCCCACGGACATACCTACTGATTAGCTGTACAAGTCAGTAGGTATGTCATTTGGTGTCTTTTCTACCTTTGCGGATGCGAACGGTACCGCCCAGACATGCCTCTGGCATGCCATCTCGCGGGTGGAGTCGCGCAGCGAGCCGCACCGCTCCAGGATACTCGGATTGGGGCAAGGACGCAGAGGGATAGGCGTCGGCAGCGTCACCGAACACGGTAGAATACCTCAGCAGGTATCCACCCTCCGACGCCCTGGGGAGCCACTGCCGAGGCTTGCAGTACCAACAGAACAAGCGCACCCGCCTGGGGCGACGAACCGTTCCGCGAGGCGCAGCATGAGGACTAGTGCCCGGTGGCGGGCGTCACCATCCCGCAGTGGCTCGGGACGAACGATGCGCTCACCATCGGGGAGCCACGAGACAGGCAAGGGGCAGGAGCTACCAGCCGGCAATCACCGGGCACGGCGTAGAGAAGAGGGGCCGATGGTCGAGGTCATCTTCCTTGGCGGCATCGACGTAGGCGCGAGCTGCACCGCGCTTCGCTTCGGGGACGCCTGGCTCGTGGTGGACGCGGGGGTCAGGATGACTGGCGAGCCCGAGCAGCGCCTGCCCGACCTGGCCGCTCTCGACGGCAAGCCGGTGGCCGCTATCCTCGTCACCCACGCCCACGCCGACCACATTGGCGCCCTGCCGCTGCTCCACGAGAAGTTCCCCGAGGCCCCGATCTACGCCACCTCGGCCACCATCCGCCTGATGACGATCATGCTGGCCGACGCCCTAGCGGTCATGGCGAAGCGCGCCCAGGAGGAACTGGAGCTGCCCCTCTACGACGCCGAACTGGTCGAGCGGATGCTGCGCCGCCTCACGCCGCTGCCCGTGGATACGCGCCTGCCCCTGCCCGAGATCCCCGATCTCGTCGTCTCGCTGCGGCTCGCGGGCCACATCGCCGGGGCAGTCAGCGTCGGGCTGGAGCACCCGCAGGGGCGCGTCGTCCTCTCCGGCGACATCAGCCTCGCCCCCCAGCGCACGATTGAGGGCGCCCAGCCCCCGCTCGTGAGCGAGCCCGACCTGCTCATCCTGGAGTCGACCTATGGCGGGCGGCGCCACGCCCAGCGCCAGGAGGAGGAGCGGCGCCTCGCCGCAGACGTGGCGGCGGTGATCACGCGCGGTGGTCACGTCCTCATCCCCGCGTTCGCGCTGGGTCGCGCCCAGGAGGTGCTGCTCATCTTGCAGGAGGCCCAGCGCCGTCGCGAGATCCCCCAGTTCCCCGTCTGGGTGGACGGCCTCGTGCGCCGGGTCTGCTTCGCCTATAGCACCTTCCCTGGCTTCCTCGGCCCGGCGATGCGCCAGCGCATCGTGCGCGGCCAGGCCGCCTTCTTCAGCGAGCACATCCAGATGGTCAGCAATCCGAGCCAGCGCATGGGCATCGTCCAGGGGCAGCCCGCCTGCATCGTCGCGTCGAGCGGGATGCTCACCGGCGGCCCCAGCGCCTGGTTCGCCGGGCAGCTTGTCTCCCACCGCGAGGCCGCCATCCTCATCACCGGCTATCAGGACGAGGAGGCGCCGGGCCGGGCGCTCCAGGAGGCGGCGGCGGGGCGGCGGGGCACCCTGAAGCTGGGGGGCCGCACCCTCAGCCTCGCTGCCAGGGTGATGACCTACAGCCTCTCGGGCCACGCCGACGAGCAGGAGCTGGTCGCGTGGGCGAAGCAGATCCGCCCGCGCCAGGTTGCCCTGGTCCACGGCGACGACAGCGCTCGGCAGAGCGTGGCCGCCGCGCTTCAGGCCGCTGGCCTCGCGGTCGTGCTGTCCCAGCAGGGCGAGACGCTGCGGGTCGGCCAGGCTACGCAGGGGCGCCCGCTCGCCACGCAGGGGCGCCCGCTGGCCGCGCAGGGACACGCGGCGGCTATCCCAGTTGCGGCCCCGCCGCTGCCCGCCCGGACACGCCAAGCGCCCCCAGACGGGCCGGAGGTACTGGCCCAGGCCCTCTGGGAAGGCGCGGGCCGCCCGGTCGAGCCAACCATTGTCGAAGTCCACGAGGCCGCCCGGAGCTGGTACGGCGCCGAGGGCACGCCCGAGGAGGTGCAGGCCGTCGCCGCGCTGATCGCCGCCGACCCACACCGCTTCCAGCCCCTGGCCGCCCTGCCCGGCTTCGTCCGGCTCATGCCCCCCGCCGCGACGCGCCAGAGCACGACGGGAGCCCTCCCCCGCCTGCGCGACGGGAGCCTCATCCTGGCCCAGATCAACGGGAGCCTGATCGTGCCGTGGGTCTGCCAGGGGGTGAGCGGCGGGGTGATCGCGGGCGTCGGGCCGAGCCGCTACCCGGTCCACCAGCCCGTGCTGCTCCGCGATCTCGTCGCCTGGGTCGGCCAGTGGGACGTGGCCGAGGGCGCCACCCCTGATGCCCGCCAGCGCGTGCTCGACGACTGGCTGCTCCAGAGCAGCACCCAGCGTAGCCACACCTCGGCCCGTGTGATCGCCCAGGCGATGCAGCCGGGGCGCCACTACGACCTCGACACGCTCCTGGAGGACGTAGGCCGCCCGGCCAGTGAGCTGCCCTGGCGGCTCCACGTCGCGCGCCTCATCGCCCTGCACCCGCGCCTGTTCCAGATCATCCCCGCCGCGCAGCCGCTTCAGGACGCCCGCTGGTCGGTG
The DNA here is from genome assembly GCA_013336035.1 of Chloroflexales bacterium. GTDB lineage: Bacteria > Chloroflexota > Chloroflexia > Chloroflexales > Chloroflexaceae > CAIWXH01. Next base: position 3,077 of record JAAXUL010000305.1, on the reverse strand, counting down.
CGGCTGGCCCCCACCGCGCAGACGACCCTCCAGCACCACGGCGGCCAGCCCCGGCCTGACCAGAACGCCATCCAGCAGCGGATCGACTGGCACTTCCAGGGGGTCAGGGAGCTGTACCGGCGCAGCACCGACGCTGAGACGGGGGACGTAGTGCTGCGCTTCCGCTTCCCGCTCACCGCCGAGCGGCGCTTTGCGACCCAGATCGCGGCCCTGCGCGACGAGCTGCCGGTGAGCGTCGAGGTCGCCGCCGGGGACACGGACCAGACCGCGCTGCTGAACCTCATCCAGCAGCACCTGCGGCCCCTGCTCCAGCTCACGGGGACACCCTCAGTGTTCCACCAGGAGCGGCGGGTCGAGGTGCGCTACGGGGGCGAGCCAGCGGCGGACGCGCTCGCGGCGGCCCTCGACGCCATTGAGGAGCGGAGCGGGTTCCGCGTCGTCTGCGTGCCCGCCCCCGCACCGAGCCCTCGGCCCCTCCCAGCGCCGAGCGCCCAGCCCAAGGCCGCCCCGAACCCCCGGCCTGCCCCCGCCAGCACCCCAGCACCACCCGCTCCCGCCCCCCGGCCAGCCCCGGCACGCACGCCAGCGGTGAGCCCAACCATCCCACCGCCGAAGCGGCGCGACCTATTCACCATCGGCGCCCCCGCCACCGAGCGGATGGAGCGCGACGAGGCCGTGGCCCAGGCCCAGGACATCCTGATCGGGCTCGTCGTCGGGATCGACGCCGACAAGAACACGACAACACTCTTCGTGCGCCTGCCGCTGCCCTACGGCGATATGCAGCGCCACCGGGCGCGGCTGGAGCAGGTGGTCGCCGTGACCGGCTGGGGCGTGCGCGTGCGGCCCCACCCCCAGCACCAGGCCCTGGAGGCGGCGGTGCTGGCGGCCCTTCCAGCGGGGATTGAGCTAGTGCCGCCGCTGTCGATCACGAGCCAGAAGCAGCTTATCCAGGCGCGCTATCGCGGCAGCGCGGACGCGGCGGTCCTGGCCCGCGTCCAGGGCGAGTTTGAGCGCGTCGAGGGCTGGCGGCTCACCCTCCTCCCCGCCGAGGGGTCGTAGCGCCAGCACTGCATGGCCCGCGCCCACCCACCTCAGCCAGATACTCCAGCGACGCCGGCCAGCGCTCCACGCGGGCCTCCCAGCCCCCGACGGCCAGGCGCCAGCAGCGACAACGAGCGAGGCGGATCATGGCAGACGAGGATGGGCGGGGCACGCTGGCCAACCTGATCGCGGTGCTGGTGGCGGCCCTGTCCGACCCGCCCGCCTCGGCCACGCGGGCGATGGCCCTGGTCGTCGGCCCCGCCGGGGTCGGCGATCACGTCGGCCTGCTGATGTGCGGCGAGCCGCCCCGACGGCCTCGACATCCTCGCCACCGGCATCCCGGCGCGCGCCCACCCCCAGGCGAGCGTGATGCTGGAGTGGACGCTGGCGGGCGGCCAGGCCCCACGCCGCAACCGCGGCTGGGCCGTCTGCCGGGACGGGGGCGGCTTCGCCTGGCGACGACTCACCCCCGCGGAGACGCGGGCGCAGCCGGGCCTCCGCTCTGGGCAGCCTCTTGGCGACGACCCCGGCGCCTGCTTCAACCCATAGCCGTCATGGCTGACACGGGAAGCCGGAAGCGTCCGAGCCGCACCCCCCCCCGCACGCCGCTCGCATCCTCAGCCCGCGGTGCTACGCCTTGCCGAGCCTCGGCAGCGGCCCCCCGGCCAGCGCCGTGCGCCGCAGCGCTGCGTCGTCGAGGGGAGCGCCTGGCCCGCCGTCAGTGACCGTGCGGAGGGGCGCGTCGCCCGGCTGCTCGGGGTCGAGCCACGCCCACGGGCCGCCCCGGAGCCACTGCTCGGCCATACGCTCTACCCCAGCCTCCCCGATCTCCCCCCGCACCAGTACCAGGGCCTGGAGCGCGATGTCCGCGTTGAGCCCGCGCGGGGTCGCTCTGAAGGCCGTCAGCATCCCCACGGTTATGTCCTCGCCGCGCTGCCCGTTCGTCACCATCACCAGCCGCCGGTGCGGCGCCGCCGAGGGGTTACTGGCGACCACCTGCTGCGACTCCAGCTCCACGGGCGGCTGGCCTGGGGCCAGGCTCAGGGAGAGGCAGAGGCGCCCATCCTCCAGCTGCCGCACGCGCGTGATCGACTCAGTCACGTCCAGGAAGCGGCCCCGCTGCATCAGGTAGCCCACGGCGGCCATCGCCGCGGCGGGGATGTCCTGGTCGTCGATGGCCTCGGTCTGGTCAGGCAGGCTCGGCACCTGGTCATGCCGGGCGCCCTCCCGCGACGCCCCCTCAGCACGGCGCGGATCTGGCCTGGTGGGAACGGCGCGTCCCCTGCGGCGCGGCCCCTGATCGCTCATCCTCTCGCTCCTCTACCCGTGGCGCTCAGCGCCAGGCTCATCGGGGCCACCAGCGCGTATCTACCGCCTCCGTCGTGCGCGTGTCGCTGCCAGAGCGGGGCCTGGCTCTGTCCTCCAGGGCTCCTCTCCGGCTAGGTGTCCAGCCCGCCCGCCGCGACCTCCAGCGCCTCCATCAGGGCCACCAGATCGCGGTGCAGCGCGGCGCGGTCCTCATCGCCCAGCTCGGCGAAGCGCGGGTGGAGGCGCTTGAGATCCTTCGCCGTGCGGGAGAGCTTGTCGCGGAGCGGCGCGAGCCACTGCGGGGCGCGCGCCGGGGGGGCTGCCTCGGCCCGCCGCACCCCCGCCAGCATCCGCCCGATCATGGTGAGATCCACGCCCGCGCCCGCCCGCTCGCCGCTCTGGCTCAGGGCCGTCGCGCGCTCACGGATCTGCCCCAGCACCATGTCCACCTGCTCGGGGCGCAGCTCGCCAGCGCGCACCGCCTGGTGCAGCGGCTCCAGCTGGTTCTCGCGCAGGCGCAGCTGGGCGATGGCATGCTGCTGCGGCGCCGTGAAGGACAGCAGCCGGGTGAGCTCATGCCGCCGGGTGCTGCTGAGGCGGAAGCGGCGCTCCACCTCCTCCCATGGGGCGTCTCCCAGGGCCTCCTTCATCTGGTGCAGCGCCCAGGCCCGCTCCATATCGGTGAAGTCGGCCCGATCCTCATTCTCGGCGTCCAGCTCCAGTACGCC
>JAAXUL010001062.1 GCA_013336035.1 Chloroflexales bacterium | reverse complement strand
CTTCGCCTGCGGCGACAACCGGCAGCAGCCCTGCGCCTGGGGTGCGACCAAGGCGCTCAAGGCGCTGCTCGCGGTCCCACCGCACCGGCGCACGCCGCTCGTAGAGCGGGCGCTGGCCCAGGGTGCCCAATTCCTCCTGCGCTACGACCTGGCCCAGGCCAATTACCCAGCCACCGAGCGGGTGAGCGCGGCCTGGTTCACGCTCGGCTTCCCGCTCGGCTACTGGAGCGACGTGCTGGAGACCCTGGCGGTGCTGGTGGCGCTCGGCCATGGCGGCGACCCCCGGCTCGCCGCGGCCTACCGCTGGCTGCTGGGCAAACAGGATAGGCAGGGACGCTGGCGGCTCGAGCACACGCTCAACGGCAAGGTCTGGGCAGACATCGAGCGCAAAGGTCAGCCGAGCAAGTGGGTCACCCTGCGCGCGCTGCGGGTGATCCAGTCCGTGGAAGCGGTGGTACGCTAGCGCAGCGGCGCCGCCGCGCCGCACTCCTGCGGCTACACTGGGCGGGAGGCGGATTGCGACTCACACATCCGAGAGCACCATGATCGACACTGTGACACCCCCTCAGCCCTTTCGCGCCGCCGTGGTACAGGATGCCCCGGTGGCCTTCGACCGCGACGCCTCGCTCGCCCGCGCCCTCCAGCTCATCGCCGAGGCGGCCGCCCAGGGCGCGCGGCTGGTGGTCTTCCCCGAGGCCTTCCTCAGTGGCTACCCCAAGGGCCTGGACTTCGGTGCCCGCGTGGGCATGCGCGCGCCCGAGGGGCGTGACCTGTTCCGGCGCTACTACGAGAGTGCCCTGGCGGTGCCCGGCCCCGAGACCGCCGCCCTCGGCGCGGCCGCCCGCGCCCACGGCCTGCACCTGGTGATCGGGGTGATCGAGCGCGCTGGCGGCACGCTCTACTGCACGGCGCTCTTCTTCGGCCCCGACGGCGCCCTGCTCGGCACCCACCGCAAGGTGATGCCGACCGGGATGGAGCGGCTAATCTGGGGCTTCGGCGACGGCTCGACCCTCCCGGTGCTGCCGACGGCCCTCGGCCGGCTCGGCGCAGCGATCTGCTGGGAGAACTACATGCCCCAGCTGCGCCTGGCGCTCTACGGCCAGGGCGTGCAGCTCTACTGCGTGCCGACCGTGGATGACCGTGAGACCTGGCTACCCTCGATGCGCCACATCGCGCTGGAGGGGCGCTGCTTCGTGCTCTCGGCCTGCCAGTTCGCCCGTCGCGGGGACTTCCCGCCCGACGTGGCGCCCATCCAGGGCGACGACCCGGCGACCGTGCTGATCCGCGGCGGGAGCTGCATCGTCGGCCCGCTGGGCGAGGTGCTGGCCGGGCCAGCCTTCGACGCGCCGGCCATCCTGACCGCCGAGATCGATGTGGGCGCCATCAGCCGGGCCACCTTCGACCTGGACGTGGTCGGCCACTACGCCCGCCCCGACCTCTTCCAGCTGACGGTGCAGACGCGCCCGGCCCAGGCGGTGCGCTTCGTGGGCGAGGCCAGGGAAAGCTGAGATCGGAAAGCTGAGAGCAGAAAGCCGGGCAATGGAGTTTTCAGCTTACATCTTTCAGCTTTCTGCTTTCCCCAGCAGGGCCGCCCGGCGTCGAGCTGCACCGCGCCGGGAAACGCACACGCGTTGCGCGTGGGGGCTTCCTGGCGCTCTGAGTCGCCTGCTGCGCCCATACCGGGTGCTGGCCGACGTCAGGATCGCCTGAGCAGGCGCCGAATCAGCAGGAGGCTGCCCAGGAGTGGCAGGGCGAGCCACGAGGCGTCCCCTCAGCTAGAAGCGGAAGTGGACGAAGATGCGCCCAAAGTTCTGCTCGTCCTTCTCGACACGGTGGTAGAGGGCGCGGATATGCTTCTGGTCGAGAAAGCGCAGAACACGCTTCTTCAGCTGCCCGCCCCCCTTGCCGGGGATGATCTCCACCGTCGCGATGCGCTTCGCCATGGCCTCCTGCACGATGCTGTCCAGTTCTCTATCAATCAGATCGCCCTTGTTGTAGATCGAATGCAGATCGAGCGTTAGCTTTGCCATTCAACTCCCTCCTGGGTCGCCACAGCCAGGATGTCGGCCCCTCCTCATCGTTCCAGTAGGGCACGGGCCTGAGCCACTGTGCGATGGGTATTGTAGATCAGGCTGTCCGGGCTCCTGCCGGATGCGCTCATCGTGCGCGTTTGGCTACCTGCGGTATGCAATGGTGGGGAGGTCTGGAGTCGCTCACTTGACAGCGCAGTGCGATGGCGGCAGGATGCGCGCATCCTGTTAGCGAAGCTGGCGCGAAGCGCTATTGTGCAGCTGGAGGTGCGACGATGGGAGCAGGATCGAGCATCACCACAGTGCGGCGCGTGTTGCGGGGCGAGCTCGGCTGGATTTGGCCCGTCTTTCTCCTGGGATGTGTGGTGCGGCAGCGTGTCCTGCTCGCCCGGACCCGCTGGGCAGCCCCTGGCGTCCCGCGGGCCGAAGCACGCTACGCCGGCCGGCTGGCCCTCGCCAGCGCGGTGTACCTCAGCCTCAGCGCGCGGCTCGGGCAGCGGCGCGCCTACGCGGTGATGCGACACTTGTTGCTCCCCATTGGCATTGCCCTGCCACGAGGGGTGCTGGCGCGGATGACGGTCAGCGCGACCACGAGCCCGATGGAGCGGCTGATGGCCTTTCAGCGGCGGATGCAGCAGAGCGAGGGGGGGCGCTTCAACACGCGCGTGTATGACACCTGTGATGCGACCACCTGCGCGTACCGCATCACGCGCTGCGTGGTCGTCGAGGTGTTTACCGCCACGAGGACGCCCGAGCTCGCCCGGCTGATCTGCGACGTCGACCGGGTGTTTTTCGCCGAAGCCTTTCCAGAGTTTGGGTTCAGCCGGGGCGATTCGTGGGAGAACACCATCGCCTATGGAAAGCCCCACTGCACCTTCACGCTCGCCCTGCGGACGCCAGAAGCTTCCGAGCAGTCACCACTCGGGTGAGACACGGGAAACCACTGCCCAGGAGACCGCACGATGCATCGCACCGACGCCCCCGACTACCTCACCTTCGCCGCTGACCTGAGCGACCCGGCGCTGGTCGCCGTCTACGACGAGCTACCGCTCTGGTCGGCGCCGTTTGGCG
>JAAXUL010000304.1:6859-8452 GCA_013336035.1 Chloroflexales bacterium | reverse complement strand
ATGCCGCCCAGCAGCAGTGCCAGGGCGATGATCCGGACAGGTGCCTGTCGCATTGTTTGAGCCCTCTCTGGTAATCTGTGCGGACGGGAAAACGAACAAAGCGCCGACAGCAGAGCCCGTCTGCCGTCGGCGCCGAGACGAGCAAACGCAGGCGAGGTTACCCTCTGGGGCTCACACCCCGCTCAGCCGCGTCGCTTGCTCTCCAGTATTAAGGCGTGGTTAAAGGCATCGGCGAGTATACTCTATCCCCCAGAGGGTGTCAAATCACTCCTCGATCACATAGACGCTCCCCGGCAGCAGCTTGCCGCGCTTCTTACCCTCGACCGAGCGCTGGGCCACCTCGCCGGGGTGGCGGAAGGGCCGCTGGGCGCTGCTCACCACCGCGATCGAGATGCTGACCAGAGGGAACTCGGCGGGCCGACCCTGACGGTCCTCGCCGCTGATGAAGCCGCGCGCCCGCGTCGCCGGGTCGTAGAACAGGGGCGCTGTCTCGTCGAAGCGCGACGTCGCCGTCCCGCAGAGGGCCGGCACCCGGTCGGGCGTGCTGATCACCACAAAGTCGTCGCCGCCGATATGGCCCACGAAATCGTCGGGGTTCCCGTGGGCCCGCACCGCGTCGAGCAAGATCTGCGCCGTCCGCTGGATCACCGCGTCACCCTTCAGGAAGCCGTAGCTGTCATTGTAGGCCTTGAAGTTGTCGATATCGCAGTAGCAGACCGCGAACGGCTGGCCCTGCGCGATCCGCTGGCTGATCGCTCGCTCGATCGCGATATTCCCGGGCAGGCGCGTCGAGGGGTTGGCCCCGCCCTCGCGCTCGCTGCGCCGCATCGCCGCCTGCGCCCGCGCGCTCAGCTCCTCGGCGCTGAAGGGCTTGGTGATATAGTCGTCGGCCCCTAGCTGGAGACCCCACACCTTGTCGTTCGGCGAGTTGATCGCCGACACCAGAATGATCGGCGTCAGCTGGGTCTCGGGCTGGGCCCGCAGCCCCCCCAGCACCGTGAACCCATCGATGTCGGGCAGGATCACGTCGAGCAGTATCAGGTCGAACTGATGCTCGCGCACGATCCGCAGCACCTCGGTCCCGCTATGGACCTGGGTCGTCTGGTAGCCGTCAATCTCGAACTGGACCGCGATCATCCCCGCGATGTCGGGCTCGTCGTCTACGATCAGGATGTGGGGCCGCCCCTCGCGCCCCGTCGCCCCCGGGGCCAGCGTCTGCTCGATGCGCGCCGCCACCTCGTCGGACGACAGGCCCGGGTCGATCAGGCTTGGCGGGAAGCTGCCGGCCAGCGGGGCCTCCTGTCCTAGCACGGCCAGCGGGGTCCCCTTTGTCTCGGGGTCCTCGCCAAGGATCTGCAGCGCCATCTCACTCTGGCTATCGACCTGCAGGTCGACCAGCACCAGGGCCGGGCGTAGCTCGCGCGCCTTGTCTAGCCCCAGGGTCGAGGCCTCGGCCTCGACTACGGGGTGCCCGCGCGCGCGCAGAGCGGTACCCACCGCCGCCGCGGCGCTCCCCGCCCGCGCGATAATCAGCACCGGCCCGCCCGCCGGGTGCCCGACGCCATCCGCTGTCTGCAGGGCCGGCCACACCGC
>JAAXUL010000304.1:0-6849 GCA_013336035.1 Chloroflexales bacterium | reverse complement strand
GGGCCTGCGCCCGGGGCCCTTCGCCTACCAGCTTGAGCGCCGCCGCCGGCACCTCGATCAGCACATGATCATTGTCGATGGCGGCCCCTTGCAGCAGCAGGTCGCAGATCGCCCGCAGCCGCTCGACGCTCCGCTCAAGGGCGCCGAGCAGCAGGAGCAGCTGCGCATCGGTGCTCCCCTCCAGGCGCCTGCGCAGCAGCTGCGCCGTGCCCTGGAGTGTGGTCAGGGGCGATGTCAGCGCATGGATGAAACGGTCCAGCTCTGGGGGGGGGGTCGTGCTCACGGCTGCCCCCAATCGGCGATCACACTATTGATCGTGCTGATCAGCCGCTCGTAGGCGATCGGTTTCTCGAGGTAGGCCCGCGCCCCCAGATCGAGGCCCTGGGTTCGCGCCGGCTCACTCAGGTCGTTGGCCGTCAGGATAATCACTGGGATGTTGGCCGTCTCGCGGTTGGCTTTCAGGCGCCGCAGCACCTCGAAGCCGTCGAGGCCCGGCATCTTGATGTCGAGCAGGATCACGTCGGGCCGGTACTTCTCGACCGCCGCCAGGGCCCCGTAGCCGTCGCTCGCATTGGTTACCCGTAGGCCATGACGCTGGAGCAGGCGCACCAGCACCGGCCGCACGTGCGGGTCGTCATCAACCACCAGCACCAGCGGCCGCCGCTCGGCCTGCATCTGCTCGGCCCGCTCGGCCACCGCCGCCGGCTCTGCCGCGTATGGCATCGTCTCGACATAGCGTGGGAGCTCGGCGAACGGCGCGTCGGACAGCAGTAAGATATGCGCCTCGACCGTCCCGGGCAGGGCCCGCAGATGCCTGACCAGCGTCTCATCGTCGTCGCTTAGCGGCAGGCCGACCACGACCAGGCTGGACTCGCTGCTCGTCGCGATGTTCTGGAGCTCTGGCGCACTCGCGACAGGGCGTGCCTCCCAGCCTTTTGCCTCGAGGGCGGCGCACAGCTCAGCCCGCCGGCCCGCTGTGGTCACGGCCACGATAGCCCGGGGCCGTGACGGCGCCGCCTCGCCGCTCTCGCCCCCCGACGCGATTGGCAGCGTAAAGCTAAAGCTGCTCCCCTGGGCCAGCTCGCTCACGAGCCACATGCGGCCGCCCTGCTCCTCGACCAGGGCCTTGCTGATCGCCAGGCCCAGCCCGGTGCCGCCCACGTCGCGGGTCGCCGAGCTGTCGATCTGCTGAAACTTCTGAAACAGTCGCGCCTGGTGCTCTGGGGCGATGCCCCGCCCCCAGTCCTGGACTGTGAAGCAGATCAGGGGCCCATCGCGCCGGGCGCTCAGCACCACCTGCTGCCCCGCCGCCGAGAACTTGATCGCGTTCGAGAGCAGGTTGATCAAGATCTGGACCGAGCGATCCCTGTCGGCCAGCACCGACGGCAGCCAGGGCGGCAGATGCACCTCGACCGTGATGCCGTGGTCGTTGGCGAAGGCGCTCATCTCGGCCGACGCGCCGCGGCACAGGTCCTCGGGCGTCAGGGCCTCGCGGCGCAGCTGGATGCGCCCCTGCTCGATCTTGGCGATGTCGAGGATATCGTTGATCAGCCGGATCAGCCGCTCGGTGTTTGCCAGCGAGATGCTCAGCAGATCGCGCGCCCGCTGTGCCTGCGCCTCGTCGTGCTCTGGTCGCGCGCTGCCCGGCTTGCCCAGCACCAGCTGGAGCGCCCCCTGGATGCTGGTCAGAGGCGTGCGCAGCTCGTGGCTCACGATCGACACGAAGTCATTCTTCATGCGCTCCACCTCGCGCTCGCGGGTGATGTCGCGGAAGACCAGGATGCGCCCGAGGTAGCGGTCGTGGACATCCATCACCGGGGCCGAGAAGCACTGGAGCAGGCGCGGCTCGGGGCTGAGGATGCCGAACTCTTCGACGGCCCGGTCGTGCTGCGAGCGCAGCAGCTGGCCCAGCCAGGCGTTGAAGCGCTGCCCCTCCTCAAAGATGCGCGCGAAGGCGTTGCCGAGCTGGTCGAAGCTCTTCCCCAGCAGGTCGCGCTCGGTCAGCCCGAAGAAGAAGCGCGCCCGCCGGTTGACGATCATCGGCCGGCGGTGCTCGTCGAGCATCAGGATCGCGTCGTTGGTCGCGTCCACCACAGCGCGGGTCCGCTCTTGGTCGGCGCGGGTCTGCGCGAACAGGCGGGCGTTCTCGATCGCCACGGCCGTCTGGCGGGCCAGAATGCGCAGGATCTGCACCTGGCCCTCGCGCACGCTGCCGCCCGGCGCCGCCACTACCTGCAGCACCCCCGTCAGCCACCCGCCCGCCAGCAGCGGCACGCTCACCAGATTAGACGCCCCAAGGCCGCACAGCGCCGCCGCCAGCGGCGAGCCCCCGGGCGTCCCGGCCTCCTGGGCGTAGACGATCAGCGAGGGGTAGCCAAAGTTGGCCGTCTCGCGGGCCTGGGCCAGCGAGTACGGCAGCAGCGAGCCCTCCCAGAGGGCCAGCGGGTTGTGGCCGAAGTCCAGGTCGGGGCCGCGGGCCGTCATCGCGAGATCGACGCGCTCGGCCTGCTCGTTATAGAGAAAGATCGCGCCCCCGCCGAGGCGCAGCACCTCGAGGATCTGGCCAAGGATCGCCCCGAGCAGCCGGTCGAGCAGGCTGCTGTAGAGCAGCCCGATGTCGGTCACCGCGTTGACCGCCGTCAGCAGCCCGTGGGTGTCGTGCGCGTCGGCCAGCGCCTCGTGGGGGGGCGTCACCACCTTGTCGAGGGTGTGGCCGGTGTCCTCGGCCAGCGCCGCCAGCGCGGTGGCCCACCCCTCCGGCCGGCCGGCAAACGTCGGCCAGAGGGCTATCGCCACCGCGTGCAGCTCTCCATCGCCCAGCACCGCGGCCGCGGCGCCCTGGTAGCGGCCCGCGCCCCCGGCTTCGCGCACCACCACCGCGGCCGGGTCTGCCTCGGGCGGCTCCCCCGCCTCGAGCACCTGGCTCTGGCTCAGCTGGATCAGCCAGGGGGGCTCGGGGAGCATCCGCCCCGGCAGGCTATCGGCGCCCAGGCCATCTGCCAAGGTCAGCGCGCGCTGGCCATCCTGCGCCTCGCAGTTGTAGACTGCCACCACGCTGCACCCTAGCACATCACGCACGCCCTCGAGCAGCGCCCGGCAGATCTGGGGCGCCGCGCGCGCGTGAGTGATTCGCCGGCTCGCCCCATACAGGGCGTGCAGCGTCTGCTGGTCAAGCGTGCCGAGTGTGTCGGTTGGTGCGGCCATGCCTTTGTATCGGTCGTGCTGCCGGTCAGGTCGCCCGGCCATCCGCTAACCTTTGCCAAGGATCACGCTGATCCGCTCGGCGAGACTGAAGACGTCGAAAGGCTTGACAATATACCCCTGGGCGCCAATCGCCAGGCCGTGCTGCACCTCTATCTCCTGGGACTTTGCGGTGAGAAAGATCACCGGCAAGGCGCTGGTGCGGGCGTCCTCGCGCAGGCGCGCGCAGGCCGTGAAGCCGTCGACACGGGGCATCATCACATCAAGCAGCACCACGTCGAAGGGCTGGTCGCAGGCCACCTCGAAGGCGGCCTGCCCATCGCTGACCGCCACCACGGTGCAGCCCGAGTCCTCTAGCGCCAGCCGTGTGATTAGCTGGATGTCGGGCTCATCCTCAGCCAGGAGCACTCTCATCGTTCGCGATCCTCCATCAGCGTGAGTTGGCGCGCAACCTCCTCCACCGCGATCCGCTGCTTGCGGTAGAAGTCCGACTCGCTCATCGCCAGGCGGTTGGCCACATCGCGCACCGTCTTGCGCTGCAGGAAGCGCCCCTCGAGCAGGTTGTAGAGCAGCCACTCCTGGGCCGAGGGGTCGAGCTGATCATCTGGCCGCAGGTTCCCGATCGCCTGGCGCAGCACCGCCTGGAGCGCCCGCGTCGGGCTGCCGCCCTCCTGGCTCTGGACGATCCGCTTGACCGTGCGCAGCCCCATCAGCGGGCTGTCGGCCAGCTTCGGCCCGCCCCAGAACTGGGTCAGGGCATCCTTGACCAGCTGCGGGAACGAGGGGTCGAGGATCAGATCGCCCTCGATCGTCGCCAGGGTGGCGGGCGTCGCCTGCTCGAGCCGGCTAGAGATCTGCTGGAGCGACTCCATCTCGGGCCCGAGGCCCCGCAGCGCGTCGAAGATCCGGCTCTGCATCTCCACCGTCGAGAGGGCCAGCTCCATCTGGTGGGCCAGCACGCTGATCAGGTGGCGGGTCTCGGCGGCGAGGCCGCCCCCCTGCCTCAGTTGCTCGGGCGGGTAGGCCACGGCCAGGGCGCCGAGGAAGGCCCCGTCGGGGCTGCGCAGGGGCAGCAGGCAGAAGCCCCCGCACGAGAGGAAGGCGTCCGTGGGCGGCAGGGTGTCGCGCGGCCTGGGCGGCAGCTGCTCGAGCTGGGGCATTAGCTCGTCGAGCGGGTAGTCGGCCACGAAGCGCTTTACCTCGCGGCGCCCCCCGCAGACGGCCCGGATCACGTAGCTGCCGTCGCTGGGCGCCACGGCGAAGCCGCTCTCGACCCGCAGCGCCCCGCAGATCGCCACCAGCGAGTTCTCGAGCAGGGCCCGCAGGTCGGCCCTGGTAAAGGTGCTGCGCGGCAGGTTGCGCAGATAGTCGATCTCGTCATGGTCCTGCATATAGACCAGGGCGTCGAGGTAGGGCTTCACGCGGCTTACGAAGATCGGCAACAGCACCGTCATCAGCATCACGCCGAAGGTGAGCAGCGTGTTCTGGGGGAAGCCGATCAGCCCCTCGAGCAGCGGCACCGCCTGCATAAAGAGGATGATCGTCACGCCGATGAACGGCCCATAGAGCCACCAGCGCAGAAAGTCCTGCTTGATCAGGCGGTCCGGCAGCAGCACCCCCTGAAAGGCGACGCTATAGGTCATCACCGTGATCATCACCGCCACGATCACGCTAGCGATGGCCTGGAGGATCAGGATCGCGCTGGCGGGGATCGCCGTGGGCTCGCCGAAGACCAGAAACGGGAAGACGCCAATGCCAGGGGCGGCGAAGGTTGCCCCCAGGTAGATCAGGCGCCGCCGCTGGGTGAAGCTGAGCGCCCCGCGCTGCGAGTGGAGGATGGCCGCGAGCGCCACCATTGCCCCGGTCAGGAAGAATAGGCCGTAGACCCAGAATAGGGGGCCGGGCTGAAACTGAGAGATAGGCCCGCCAGGCAGAGCGCCATCCACAACCAGGTCGGTCCCCATCGCCACCAGGATGAAGAAGATGGCACTGACCACATATGCGAGGTAGACCATCCAGCGCGATGTCTGGGCCTTGCCTTTCTGCTCGCTCAGGGCAAAGAGCCCGTTGGCGAGGTGAATGTACCCCGCCGGCACAATCGCAATCCCCAGCCACTGGGCCCGACCGAGGAAATCTATCGTGGAGGAGCGGTTGGCCCTCGAGAGCAGTAGGTCGCCGCCATACACCACCATCACGCCCGTCAGCAGTACCAGTAGCGCCCGCGCGATGTCATTACGCCAGTTCTGCATGGCAATATACGCCAGCAGCGAGAAGGTAACGATCAGAACGGCCGCCGAAAGTAGTTGGTTCAGTTGCTCGAGGATCGCTATCATACACGTGGGGCGCCTCGCACCGTCGGCCGTCGCACGCGTTCTGTCAGGTGACGGCCAGACGCGGCGCGACCGCGAGGCCGTATCGTACACGGGTCGGATCGAGGCTGTGACGGACGGATAGGAACGGGGCGACCCGCGCGGGCCACCGTTGCGCCAATTATACCATAGGGCCCTCGCTGGCCCTGGGCGAGCCAGCGCTGGCGCCTGTGCTATAATCCTGGCCGGGCCCGTCGTTGAGGCTGGCCGGCCACATAGGAACCGTGTATGCTCTTCAGCGTGCGCAGCATCCCGAATCTGCTGGGCCTCTTTCGCATCATCACCACACCGCTGCTCGTCTGGCTAGTGCTGATAGCCAGCCCGGCCGCGTACCTCTGGGCGGTCGTGCTGCTCGTGGTCATGGCCCTGAGCGATATGGTCGATGGCAAGCTTGCCCGGCACCTGAAGGTTGTCTCGCCCCTGGGCATCTTCCTCGATACGATTAGCGACAAGATCTTTGTTACCGGGGCCCTCGTGCCAATGGTGCAGACCGGGATGCTCTCGGGCTGGGTTGTCTTCACGATTATCGTCCGCGAGTTCGTGGTCTCGGGCCTGCGCTCGTTTGCCGCCGCCGAGGGCGTGGTCATCTCGGCCGGCAAGCTCGGCAAGCAGAAGCTTGTGGTGACCGTGGTGGCGCTGGTCTGGCGTCTGCTGGCGGCCAACGCCGAGATAGGCGGCGCGATGGCCACCCTGTTCGGCGGTGCGCTGAGGCCACTGCTCGGCCTGTGGCCCCTGGCGATGGCGCTGGCCGTTCTCTGGACGATCGTCTCGGGGCTCGAGTATCTCTGGCATGCCTGGCCGCTGCTGCGCCGCAGCTGGGCCCCCCGAGTATCGGGCGACTAAGCCGAGCTTCGCGGATACCTCCCCCTGGCTCAGATACACGAAAGCCCCGCTCATCGCACTGACGAGCGGGGCTTTCGATTGGTCAGGGTGCGTGGACCTACGTTCCCAGGGCTCAAGCCCCAGTAGCATCGGCGCTGCGGCGTTTCACGACCCGGTTCGGGATGGGACGGGGTGGGTCCACCGCGCAAGTCACACACCCAGTGGCAGAGGCAGCATAGGGCCTTGGCCCTACCCTCCCAACTGATGCGCGTGGCTATGCCCTGCGGCCTCTGCTGTCTCGCCCTCGGCCCTCGCCCCGTTCGGTGGCGGAGGGAAGCCCTCGACTCTGCGCACCAGTAACCTCCACGTGTCGCCACGCGTCCAGTCCTGGCCGCTTACCCCGGTAGTCTTCCGGGAGTCTTACCAGCCTATAGCTGTGAGATCGCTCATCTTCCGG
>JAAXUL010001061.1 GCA_013336035.1 Chloroflexales bacterium | reverse complement strand
GTGCCTTGGATTTTAGTCCGAACCTTCTCAAGCATGTCCGCCTGCAGGTCGACCGCAATGACTCGACCAGAGGGGCCGACGAGCTGCGCGAGTTCAAGCGTGAAAAATCCGGGGCCACAGCCGATGTCGAGCGCCGTCATGCCTGCGTGAACATAGGGCTCAAGAATAGGGCGCGGGTTCTGAAGCCACCGTCGAAGCCGATTATCAAGCCCACCTGCAAGGGCGGCCGGGCACACGCGATCGTTTGTGTCAGTCATGGGTGTGTCTCCTGATATGAGGGCCGAACGCATGCTTCAGCATTGCACTGAGCCAGTCGCCGTGGTTCGCGGACGAGGTTGGCAACCTCCAGCCCAAACGGCCTCACTCCCATCGGAATGTCCAGATGGCAACAACAGTCCCAGCCAGCAGTACGCCACCCAAGACCATCAGCTCCGTCACATGCTGGCTGAACGGTTCGCCAAACCACAAGCCGCGCAGCAATGTAACGACGTGGGTCAATGGAATAAACTGGGAGATGGTGCGCACGCTGTCCGGCATCATTTCCAGCGGTAGCGTCACGCCGGACAGCATCATCATGGGGATGAGCAGGATATTCCCCACGACCGTCGCGATGCGCACATTGGGAGCCAGGCTGGCGATGACGTACCCCAGGGCGAGGAATGCCGCTGCGCTCAAGCAAATGCCGCCCAGGAGCGCCAGCAGATTGCCGCTGAACTGAACCCGGTAGACCCCGGTGCCTAAGACAAACAACAGGGTAACGCCCAGCAAGACCATCGCAAAGTAGACCAGTACATCACTCATCAGATAGGTCAGGGGGCGGAGGGGGGTCGCGCGAAAGCGGCGCAGGACACCGTTTTCGCGCCGCGACGATGTTTCGATGGGCACGGTCGTTATCCCCACGACGCCAATCACCATCGCCGCATACGCCGGGAGGTTCATATCTAAGTTGCCCCGGCCATGAAACATCGGTGTCGGCTCGTTGCCGAAGATAAACCCCATCACGATGAGCGTCAGTGGGGCGAGCAGCAGCGTGAAGAACACCGCCATCGGCTCGCGGAGGTACAGCTTCGCCTGGGTGAGCAGAAGCTTGTGGGTCGCATTCCTTTGGAACATGTTAATCCCTCATCTCACGCCCAGTCAGGGCTAGGAACACATCTTCCAGCGTCGGCTGCTCGGTACGCAAGTCGGTAAACGGCACACGATGGGACTCCAGGGCGTTGACCACGCCACTGAGCAACTGCTCCTTCGCGCCATATACCACCATGCGTTGGCCCATGCGCTCCACGCGCGTTACGCCTGGAGCCGACTGCAACAGCGCCTCGTCGCAGGGGCCGGTAAGGGTAAACGTCACTCGACTTTCGGTGGTTAGCAAGGCGATCAGATTGGCAGGCGTGTCCAACGCCACAATGGTGCCGTGATCCATGATCGCCACCCGGTCGCACAGACGTTCAGCCTCTTCCATGAAGTGCGTGGTTAAAAAGACCGTTTTGCCCTGGCGGCGAATGTCCAACACCATGTCCCACATGGTGCGCCGCGACTGTGGGTCCAGCCCCGTCGTCAGCTCATCCAGAAACACGACGTGCGGGTTGTTGACCAGGGCCAGGGCGATGAAGATGCGCTGCCGCTG
The DNA here is from genome assembly GCA_013336035.1 of Chloroflexales bacterium. Classification (GTDB taxonomy): domain Bacteria; phylum Chloroflexota; class Chloroflexia; order Chloroflexales; family Chloroflexaceae; genus CAIWXH01. The sequence goes on along the minus strand of JAAXUL010001061.1, from coordinate 1,475 downwards.
GCCGCCGGAAAGTTTGGCCAGATAGGCGTTGCCTTTGTCGGCCAGGCCCATCTGGGCCAGCAGGCTGCGGGTATCGACGGATTGGCGGTAGAAGGCGGCGAACAGGTCGAGCGCCTCCTGCACTTTGATGCGGGCCGGCAGCGCCGCCGTCTGGAATTGAATGCCGATGTGTTCGCGCAGGGCATAGCTGTCTTGGCAGGGATCCAGCCCCAGCACCCGGATATGACCGTTGTCCGGCGACCGCAGGCCTTCGATGCACTCGATGGTGGTGGATTTGCCGGCTCCGTTTGGCCCCACCATGCCGAAGATTTCTCCCCGCTGTACGGTAAACGAGATGCCGTCTACCGCACGGACGCCCGGATAGTGTTTGTGTACATCCTCGACTTCGATCACGGCGTCCACACCATTCCCGGTGTCAGCCTGGTTGTTCATGATCAGGTTCCTCAGTGGCAATGGATACTGGCGGATAGCAGACAGCTCTATCACCATGCGACCTTCTGGAAATTGCTGTATCAGTAGCCCTATCTTCGCTCAGGCTACCAGCACGACAGGTGATGCGGTGTCACCCGATGGGGTGAAGTGGTTGGAGCGTTGGGTGAAGGTCGTTTGCACAAGGCATCGCGAATGATCTTACCTTTGAGCCTTCTGCAAAAACCCCCGTCATGGTCTCGGCGGCCACGGCGGCATCGAGCCGCGCGGTGCGCGAGGCAACGAAGCGGTCGATGAAGGCCGTAGGGTCAATCCCACCCGCAGTGAGGGCGTCGGCGATGGTCCCATCAGGGCCGAACACCGAGCGATGCTGCCATCCGGCAGGCGTAGGTCTCGCCTGGTCGCGGCACACCATGAGCCGGGTCGGGCCGTGGTGGAAGGGTGGGACCGCTGCGTTTCGGCGCACCCCGTTTTCTGTGCCCGGCGTCACACATCGGTAGCGGCGTGATACCGCCGGGGTTGCGCGCTTTACGCTTGTTCCAGCGCCTGCGGTGTGCGACCCTGCTGCTAGAACAACCTATGACATCCTTAGACATGTACGGACAGCAAATGAAAGAGCTGCTCACCGCCCGCGAGGTCCAGGATCGGCTGAAGGTCGACCGGGTCACGGTCTACCGGATGCGCAAGGATGGCCGCCTCAGCGGGGTGAAGGTGGGCCAGCAGTGGCGCTTCGACCAGGCCAGCGTCGAGGCTCTCCTGAGCGGGAGCTGCCTGGCGGAGCCACGGCCCGCCTCGCGCCCGGCCGACGTGCTGCCGCTCCACTGCATCCAGCCGATCCAGGATGTCTTCGCCGAGGTCGCCGGCGTGGGTGCGATCACCGTCGCCCCGGACGGCACCCCATTGACCACCCAGAGCAACGGCTGCCGCTTCTGCGCTCTGGTCCAGGCGAGCCCCTCGGGCCAGCGCGCCTGCCAGGAGTCGTGGCGGCGCCTGGCCTCGGCCACGCCGGGCACCTTTGCGACCTGTCCCGCCGGGCTCAACTACGC
>JAAXUL010000303.1 GCA_013336035.1 Chloroflexales bacterium | reverse complement strand
GCGACAGATCGCAGGCCGGCCTTCGTCATTCCTCGTCGGGGAGGTTTGGTCTCCTCCTCAGAAGGACAGTTCGATCAGCGCGATCATCAGCGTCAGCTCGATGCAGCGTAGGGTGTCGCGCTGCAGGACGGCCAGATACGCATCTTGCCCAAGCAAGCACCAGATCCGCTGCGGCATCGCATCGCGCGTCCGGGACATTGCCGCATCGTCCAGTCGGATCACGGCCCCTCATCCATTAAAACAGTGCCCTGACGCTTCATCAGGAGCGTGTGCGAGCGACGAGTTTGTGATACAACCGAAGAGGGAGCGATCTGCCCTCACTGTCTTGTCATCATCAGAGAGGCTGTCTATGACCGCTAAGCCGATGATCCGAGTGCTTCTTGTCGATGATCACGCGGTCGTTCGGGGCGGTCTGCGCTACTTTCTCGACAGCGTCGTCGATATCGAGGTGGTCGGCGAGGCCGACAACGGCGCCCAGGCCCTGGCCCAGGTCGCTGCCCTCGCCCCCGACGTAGTCGTGATGGACCTCATGATGCCTGAGATGGACGGGATCGCCGCCACCCAGCAGCTCCACGAGCGGTTCCCCCATGTGCACGTGCTGGCCCTGACCAGCTTCGCCGAGGGCGAGCTCGTCCAGCGGGCCCTCCAGGCCGGCGCGATCGGCTACCTGCTCAAAGATACCGCCGGCAGCGATCTGGTCGAGGCCATCCGCAAGGCCAGCGCCGGCGCGCCTATTCTCGCGCCCCAGGCCACTCAGGCTCTGGTCTCCAACCTCAACGCCCCGCCCCGCCCCGGCGGCGATCTCTCTGACCGCGAGCTGGCCGTGCTGCGCCTGATGCTCAGCGGCCTGAGCAACGAGCAGATCGCGGAGCAGCTCTTCATCAGCCGCAACACCGTGCGCCACCATGTCCACAATACCCTCGTCAAGCTTGGGGCCACCAACCGCACCGAGGCCGTCAGCCTGGCGATCCAGCACCGCCTCGTGGAGCTCCCCTGGTCGGGGGACGACGCGCCCCACGAAGAGCACTGAAGGGTTAGTGGAGAGCCTCAGGGAGCATCGGCCGGTCGTAGCCGTGGAAGGTGTCCTCGATAATCAGCCGCGTGGGCTGGTCTGTCTCGATGCTCATCGCCGTGCCCCCTCACTGCCTGTGTCGCGGAGCTTCGCCGAGAGGCCGCCGATCAGGGCGCCGACGGCCGCGGGGACGACCAGGGCCGGCCCGGCACCAGCCCCACCACCGCGCCGGCCGCCCCGCCGAGCACCGAGCCCTTGCGGCCGCTCATTGTCGCCCGTCTCCTTGATGCGCAGCTTGCCGCCCTGGTCCTTGACCAGCACGGCCGCGTTCTTGATCCCGATCAGCCCTCGCGCCTGGCTTGCTTAAGGGCCTTGAGCGCCTCGTCGGCGGTGCGCTCGTCACGGAACGCCGCCACGACAAGCTCGACTGGTACGTTGCTCATAATTTTCTCCCTGCGCCTCATCACTGAGCTGTCGGCCATCGGCTATAACACAGAAGCCCGGCGGTGCGACGCTGAGCCGCCGGACCGCCGGGCCTGCCGCTCGTGTGCGAACGTCGGCCCGCTACTCCTCCTCGCCGAACTCGGCGCGCAGCTTCTCCTCCTGCTCCTTCGACAGGTTGGTGGCGACTATCTCGAAGGGCGGCAGGCCCTTCATCGCCCCGACCACCCGGTCGGTCACCGCGTTCTGGGTCATCACGAACAGCGCCGACGTCCCCGGCGTGACCTTCTCGCGCACCGACTTGATAAAGTTATCGTCGATGCCGTAGTCCGTGAAGTTCCCCATGACGGCGCCCATAGCGGCACCGATGGCCATGCCTAGGAACGGGATGAAGAACAGCAGGCCGAAGAGCATACCCCAGAAGGCCCCGCCGAGGGCCCCCGCCCCGACCATCGACTGCATCTGGCGGGTCTTCGGTTTCTTCTTATCCGCCGGCCAGCTCACGACCGCCGCGTCGAGCACCTGGATAAGCTGCTGCTTCTGCAGACTCCCCAACATAGTCAGTGCCTGGTCCGCCCCGTCGATCGTGTTAAACTTGAGCGCGCTAAGCGTAGCCATGGGCATCTCCTTAACCTACATATCTGGACCTGAGCCGGCCCGCCAGCCGGGCGGCCAGGGCAGAGCATGTGAAGGGCTCGGCTAGGTCGCCGCGAATCCCGCTGTTCCGGGATGAGCTAGACGGTTGCGCGCGTGGAGTAGCCGGGGATGCGGTCGCGGCCGCCGTAGAACGTGCCGACGTAGTGCGAGACATCCAGCACCACTGCGATGATTAGCCAGAACCAGTCCCAGCCGACGATCCCCGCCGCTGACCAGAGCAGGACGTACATCAGGGTCGTGAAGGGAAGAAAGATGATGCCGATCACGGGCAAGAGCCAGCTGCCGCCAAAGGCGGCGTTGAAGTAGCCCGGGCGGGCCAGCCAGATAAACATCGTAGCGAGGCGGGGAAACGCACCTGCGAAGATGGCGAATAGACAGCCCATTGTGACCTCCTGGTTTACGAGCCTGGGGGCGATACGCTCGACGAGCGCAGTACAATTCCACGCTTATTACAGCGAAAAAGGGCTCGCCCGTCATCGCGCACCAAGAGCGTTTTCCTCTGATCCATTGCGGCGGCAACCGCTCATCGCTGCGGATGAGCGGCCGCCTGTCCACCAGGATGGCTGGCTTGCCTGGGCATTGTATGGTCTGCTGCCAGGCGAAGGCGGCCTGTCGGCGCACGCCTCCCCGCCGGTCGTCAGGCGTCGCGAGGGCGCCCACCAGGACGGCGATCATCGCCCCAGTGGAGGCGTCAGGGCTGGCGACCAGGGGCGGGTGTCGGCAAACAGGGCGAAAAGGATCGCGGGCAGGATGGCGGCGTATATGCCGACGATCGGCGGGAGGCCGGCGACCTGCGCGTAGCCGATGTTCAGCGGGATCGTCAGCGCCGCCAGGGCGACCCCCGCGAGGATCTCGCGGGGCAGGTGCGCCGCAGGTACGCCGCGCACGGCGCTCAGCACGGCGGGGGCTCAGCCCTCGGTGCCCTGCGTGTTGCTCTGGTCAACCTCGGCAGCGGGCTCGGCATCGGCCACACTGCCGCCCGCGGCCGGCACCGCGTCGTAGGCCACCTCCTTACCGGCGGCCAGATCGCTCGCGACAGCTTCGCTGACAGCGACGGACAGGGTGGTGCCGCCGGCCGCCTTGAGCGCAGCCTCGACCTTGCCGACCAGGGACGCCTCGACCATCCCGATCAGGGCCGAGGTTCCAGGCGCGAGCGCCGTGCCGATCTCCTTGATACGCTCCTCGGGGATGCCTGTGTCGCGCAGCTTGGCAGCCAGCCCGCCGATGGCCGCGCCGGTCGCCCCGCCAATCAGCGCCCCGAGGGGTCCGCCGAATAGCCCGACCGCGGCGCCCATCGCGGCCCCGCTGGCCGTCCCGCCTCCGGCCCTCAGATCGCCGCGCTCCCGGATGTGCAGCTTGCCATTGGCGTCGTTGCGGATGACCGCCGCCTCACGCACCTTTACGTGCTGCTCCTTCAGCACCTGCTTGACCGCCTCGATGGCGTTGTCCGCGCCATTCTCGCTCGCGAAGGACGCGACGACCATCTGGGTAGGGGTCTTCTCTGCCATGATGCTCCTCCTTCGTGTAAGTATCTCGTGATGGCGCGGCCGCGCCATGCCTAGTTGTAGCCGACCCTTGGTCAGGCTACAACATCCAGCTGATGCGTTCAGCCGTAGCTCGCCCGGATCAGCGCTCGCTTGTCCGGGTGGAGGATGTTGAGCGGGCTCCGGCCAAGGACGTTGGCGAGGCGGCTCGCGACGACGAGCCAGCCACTGCCGGCCCGGGGCCAGGGGCACACACGGAGGACCCCGAAGATCGTGTCCCGAAACCAGCGCGAGCTCATCCATCCGGCGCCGTGGCCGCTGATCCGTGCTGGCGACTCTACCCTGTCCAAGGGGACGACAGGAAAAGTGGCTCGCCGCACGATGCCCACAGGGCTGTTTTGCGCTCTCATGGCTTCATGCGCCAAGCTAAGGGGCTGGACATGGCGCCGAGGCCGGTTGCATTGCCAGCAGAAAAGGAGCCACCGATGCGCGAACGACGACAAGAGCGCCGCGAGCAGCGGCAAGGGGACCGCCAGGAGTTCGGTCGGGGCGGCAGCGCCACGCGCTATCAGATGCGCGAGAAGCTCGTCAGCTTCGGCGACGACTTCTGGATCGAGAACGAGCAGGGTCAGCGTGCCTTCAAGGTCAATGGCAAGATGCTGCGCGTCCGCGACACGCTGATCTTCGAGACCCCCCAGGGCCAGGAGCTGATCAAGATCCAGACGAAGATGCTCTCGATCCGCGGCCAGATGCGGCTGGAGCGCGAGGGCGGGCCAAGCGCAGTGGTGAAGAAGGACCTGATCAACATCGTGCGCGACCACATGGTCCTGCTGGTCGATAATGGCGACGAGATCGATATCAGGGGCAACCTGCTGGACCACGAGTACACCTTCAGCCGGGGGCGCGACAAGATCGCCGAGGTCTCGAAGAAGTGGTTCCGTCTCGCCGATACCTACGGGGTCGAGATCGAGCCGGGCGCTGACGACGTGCTCATCCTGGCCGCGACCGTGGCCATAGACCAGCTGTGCCACGATATGGGCTAGGTGCGAGGAGGGCGGACGTGCTCTGCAGGGCGGGTGTGGGAATGGGGGCTTCAGGGCTGATCCGCCCGTCCTGAAGCCCCGCTTCGCTCGCAGCTCGAAACGATCGCCGCCACGATCAGCGCAGTTATCAACGTCCAGCGGGAGCAGCTCGGCCTCGACCCGGCGCAGGCCACAGCGGTTGAGCACGCACTGATCGCCCGGCTCGCACTCGCGAAGACCCCCTGAAAGGGACGCATCCGGCGTTTCTCAGCGCGCCGCGGACGAAGCTGCCTGGCCTGATGCTCGACTGGCTGGTGTCGCTCCCACTGTCGTGGGTCATCTGGGGCGTTGGCGCGCTGCTGATGCAGCTTGCCGGCTGGTTCGGCCCAGCGAGCTGCCCAGCCTGCGGTAAGACGGCAGGTGGGGCTCAGCGTGGCGGCGTCTCTTTTCTGCCCACGAAGATGCCGTAGCCGAAGCTATCGAAGACCCGGAAGATGCTCGGCGACGACGGCCACACCGTACGGACGTAGCGTCGCAGCGCTGGGCTGGTGGCCAGGCCAGTGAGGAAGGAGCGCCAGGCCCGAGCGTAGTCGAGCAGATCGGCGGCGTCCAGGCGGCTGAGATCGTCGCGCCACTGGTCGAGCGCGCCGATCCGGTGGCGCTCCGCCGAGACCATGCCGAGCCCGGCCCCGCCGAGCAGCGCCGCCCAGCCGTCGGGGGGCAGAAAGCGCGCGCCGCCCAGCGCCCGCGCCAGGTAGCTTTCCAGCGCCGGCGGAGGCGGCCTGAGCCAGACGCCCTCGGTCACACCGACAGCGCCGCCGGGCCGGGCCACCCGCCTGTATTCGGCGAGCGCGCGGGTCGGGTCGGGCACAAACGCCAGCACCGACTCGCAGATCACCGCGTCGAAGCTGTCGTCGGGAAAGGGGAGCGCTTGCGCGTCGGCGGCGGCGAGGCTGACCTGACGATCGAGGCGCAGCCGCCAGGCTCGCCGGTGTGCCCAGGTGAGCATACGCTCGGAGAGGTCCACCGCGACAACCTGGCAGCCGAGCGTCCGCGCGGCGTGGCAGGGGGTGATGCCGACGCCACAGCCAACCTCCAACAGCCGGGTTTCCGGGCCGACGCCGCAGCGGCTGAGCAGAGTGTCGGTGGCGGTGGTGCCGCCAAAATGCTTGGTGAGACCCCACGTGGCCTGCAGGTCAAAGTAAGCAGCCGCTGGCCTGGGGTGTGTGGGCGTTCGGGCTACGGAAGGCGTGTGCATCATCGCACCCAGTGTGGCTCCCACCCATCCCCGCTCCTGGTCACCCGCTCCACCATCTCGCCGCTCCAGGGATCGGTGGTGTAGATATTGGTCCCGCCGTCACGGTCGGAGGCGAAGGCGATCCGCTCGCCGCCCGGCCCCCAGCTCGGGCTGGTCTCGCTCGCCGTCGGCGTAGCAGAGAGCCGGCGCAAGCTCAGGTCGTCCAGGCGGATTACGAAGAGATCCGGCGGCCCCTGCTCCCGTGCGGCAAACACGATCTCTGCGCCATCCGGCGACCAGGCGAAGCCCTCTACGCTGAGCCAGAGCGGCGTCAGGATGCGGTAGTTCGCCCCGCTCGCATCGACGACCGCCAGGTCGTTGCGTGGGCTCGCCCCCGAGTTCACCAGCATGGCGAGTCGCATGCCGTCGGACGACCACTGGGGCGGCATCTCGATCGCCGGCGTGCCAGTCAGGTTGCGCAAGTTGGTGCCGTCGGCGTTGATCACGAAGGTGTCGGGTGCGCCGGCGCGCAGCGACCAGAAGGCGATCTGCGTCCCGTCAGGCGACCAGGCCGGGAAGCTGTCGCTGGTCGGGTGGTCGGTCAGCCGCGCCAGGTTCGACCCATCGGCGTCCATCAGGTACAGCTCGTCGTTGCCGTCCCGATCGGAGGCAAACGCGATCCGCCCGCCGTCGGGCGACCAGGCGGGGGCGGTGTCGCTGGCCGGGTGATTGGTCAGGTTGACCAGGTTGGTCGCGTCGGCATTGACCGCGAAGATGTCTGTCCCGCCCGCGCGGTCTGAGACGAAGGCCAGCCGGCGGCCGTCGGGGCTCCAGGCCGGCAGGTCGTTGCGAGAGCCGCCGCCGCGGGTGACGTTGACCGGGCGCTCGCCGCTTGGGTCGATCAGGGAGATGTCGTTGGCCTCGGGTGAACCCTTCAGGAAACTGATCCGCCCGCGGGCGTCGTATGCGAACAGGGGGCTGGCCGACACCTCGCCGTTCCCGAACAGCACGTAGCCAAAGTTGGCCACGCGGAGCCAGAGCACCTCCCCGTTCTCGAAGCGCTGGTAGGTGATCTGCTCAGGCCGCTCGGGCTGGGTGGCCCAGCCGAGGGCATCGCGCACCCCCGGCTGCTCGCGCCAGAGCTTGCCGAAGCCGCGCTTCGGCTCGTAGCGGCCAGGTGGCGGCGTATTGTTGCCGGTCTCGGGCTGACCTTCGCTCCAGGTGTCGGGGTAGCGCGCGTAGACCACCGGCAGGGGGATGCCCTTGATCACGTAGATGCGGCCCTGATCCTGGCCGGGCGGGCGCAGGTAGAGCATCACCCCGCGCTCGAAGTATTCCTCGGCAGCGTTCGCCAGATCGACCGTGGTGAAGCTCTCGCTGGTCGGGCACCCGAGCCGGACACGCTCGTAGGTGCCGGCGGCCAGCCTCGGCTCCAGCCCCACGACAACCTGCTGCTCGCACGCGTGTGGCGTCGGTGCATCGCGCACCTCGTTGCCGAGCAGGCCGAGGAGGATCGGGCTGCCTGGCAGCTCGGGGTGGAGCTCCATGCGTCGGCGCTCGAAGTACTGCACCAGGTACTCTCGGCCGTCGATCGTCTCCTGGAAGGGCTGGGTGATCGGGTAGCCGAAGCGCTCGAGGCCGCCATTGGCCTCCCAGTACGCGCGGAATGGCGGGCAGAGGGTGTGGCCGGTCAGCGTGAAGAAGATACACTCGGGCGGACGGCTGCCGGCTTGCGGCAAGCCTTCCCAGGGGGTGCCGCGCAGCTCAAGCAGGCGTGCGCCGAGGCGCCCGGCGGTGACGTAGCCCTCCGGCTGGAGCTCGAGCCGGTCACGCTCGAACCACTGCACCTCCAGCCCACGGCCCTCGATGGTCTCGAAGCGCTGCTCGGTGGTCGGGTAGCCGAAGACGGGCAGGCCGCCGCTGCGCTCCCAGTAGGCGCGGATCGGGCCGGCGATGCAGAGGCCAGTCTCCGGGAAGCAGCGCGAGTCAGGCTGGGCTGCGACCGAGCGCCCGGCCGAAGACAGCAGCGCCAGGCTCACCACGAGCGACAGAAGCGCAGCATAGCGCCACATTACGCTCCTCCTTACGTTTTGGGGCCTGGCGCCGATCGGGCTCACAGTCATCGGCGGTGCCCTGACGGACGCGCCGCAGCTGTGACTTGGTCAGAGCCAGGCCAGCACGCAGAGGCCAGCCCGAGACGACGATATCCCCGAGCTGATCGTCTATGGAGGCAGGTGCGTGCCTGGGGAGCGCTGGAGTTTGGAGGGAGGTTGGCCCTGCCTCACGGGGACGGACCATCAGCCGCCGCCGCGGCCTTCTGGAGTGTAGCAGGTCGGGGCGTCGCTGTGCAGATCGTTTCCGTTACCTGGAGGGATGAAATTGACACCCCGGCGTCGTCTGGCATAGGCTCCAGCGCCGCGGCCAGATTCGGCCAGGGCTGGGACAGCACCTCAGCGGGCGGACGGGCGAACGCCATCAGCGCGTGGTGGGGTGACAGTTCGGACAGGGGCAGTCGGCGGGCCGGAGCGGGCTCGGGCTGGCAGCTGCTCCGCTGCCGAGCCCGCGCGCGGCGTCGAGCACGGCGAAGAGCTCGGGTCGCGC
>JAAXUL010001060.1 GCA_013336035.1 Chloroflexales bacterium | reverse complement strand
CGCCGACATGGCTTGGGCGGCGGAGGTGCCGAGCATCGCCGGGGCCTTTGCGCGTTTCGCAGCGGCGGTTGAGGCGGCGGGCGAGTCGGTGCTCACGGCGCCGGCGCGGGCGCTCGTCCAGCGGGAGCTGGATGCCTGGAGCGGGTCGGCACCTGGCCTGGGGCGGGCCTGGCTGGAGACGCCGCTGCGCGAGCTGGCGCCGGCGGAGCGCCCGGCGGGGCGGCTGGCGCTGCTGACGGCCCTAGCGCCCTATCAGGTGGATGCGGCGATGGTGGCTGCCTTTCAGGCGGTCCACCCTGCTGATGCGGCACCGATCAGCGCGCTGGCCTGGGCCAGCCTGAGCGCCGCGCGGCGCGTAGGGACGTGGCTGGCTCCCTCTGGGCTACCCGTCGCTCGGCCAGTGGGGGTGCGGACAGGCGCGGACTCCGCATAAGGTGGCACGCTCTGTGCGGGATGCGGATTGCGGGGTGCTCTGGAGCACCGAAAGGAGCACATCATGCCGCGGAAGCGCTGGAGCGAGCTGAGCCCGGCCCAGCAGCGGGGCATCATCGGCCTAGCCTGTGTGCAGCTCAGTCTGCTGGTGGCGGCCCTCTGGGACATCCGCCAGCGGCCCGCCGAGCAGATCAACGGCAGCAAGGGGCTGTGGACGGCCTTGTCGTTTGTGAGCTTCATTGGCCCGCTGGCCTACTTCGTGTTCGGGCGCAAGCGGGTCTGACGGGTGGATCTGCGGGCGGTTGGCAGTCGCCCGGATGAGACCGCCGCGCTTTGAGCGCCTGCGGCGGTGATCGCCTGTGAGCTGCTGCGCCGTTGGTCTGGCTGTGCGTCGATCTGTGACGGACGCGCCCGCGTCCGTGGCGCGGTAGGCCGCGCCACTGGGGACGGTCCCCAGTGGGCGAGGCAAGGCTGTCGTCCGTGGGCTGGGCGGGGGGTGGCGACTGGCAGTTCGACTGGGGACGGTCCCCAGTGGGCGAGGCAAGGCTGTCGCTCGCAGGCGGGGCAGGGGGGGCTGGCAGCTTCACTGGGGACGGTCCCCAGCGCTCACTGGGGGTGTTGGCAGGAGCGGGCGGGGCTCCGGCTCCGGCTTCGGCTGGCAGGCGGGTACGAGCGCAGGCGCGGCGTCGCGCTTGCTTCCCCTCCATCTGGGCCGCTATGATGGCGCTAGCGCAGCGTTCCAGCAAGGGCACCCCTGATGCGCGTCGTCGATCTCGAACTAGCCCTCCGTTCCCACGGCGCCGGCTATGCGGCTGATGCTCGTCTGGCGCACCCTGGCAGCCAGGCTGACGCCGTGCTCGTTGCCGACGCCCCCATCGCCCTCGACCCTGCCGCCCTTCTGCCCCTGGCCCTCGACCTCGCCGCCTACGGGCGCACCCTCACGGCGCAGCTCTTCGCGGACCCGCAGCTCTGCGACGCCTGGCAGCGTGCCCGTGCTCTGGCCGATGGAGCCGACGCTGCTCTGCGCCTCCCCGCCGCTGCCGGCGCGCTGCGCGCCCTGCGCTGGGAAACCCTGCGCGACCCGATGACCGACGTGCCGCTGGCAACGGATGCCCGCCTGCGTCTGTTGCGCTTCCTCGATAGCCCGGACACCCGCCCGATCACCCTGAGGCCGAGGCCCGAGCTATGTGTCTTACTCGTCGTCGCCAAGCCCGCGACCTTCTCACCGCGAAGCTCCTCGTCACCGCCGATGCCTATGCGGGCGGGCAAGCGCCCGGCTCGCCGGCCCTGGTCCTCGCCGATCACCTTCGGGCGCTGGCGGGGCGGCTGGAGCAGGGGTAGCGCCCCCATCAGGAAAGGCTCAGGACGCCGATGCGTACTTCCAAGGATGAGCAGATCGCGGGCGTACCTGCCGCCGACCTCCGCCGGGTCTTCCGCACGATGCGGGGGCGATTCTACGTGGGCATTGACGAGTTGCGCGCTGCCGTTGGTGAGGGACTCGGCCTCACCGCGGCCCAGCGGAAGACCCTGGTGGCGCAGCTCATCACCGATGGCTACATTGAGCGGTCGCGCACTGCCTACGAGCTGTCCGAGCAGGGACTCCGGCTCGCGGCAGCCTCGACAGGCAAGCCGATCCCACGCGCCCAGGCGGAGGCGCTGCTGGCCGCGTTCATCGAGCGAGCCAGGGTGATCAACCAGGGCGACTCGTGGGATCGGGTCGCTAAGATCGAGCTGTTCGGCTCCATGCTCGACCCCAGCCGCGAGACAGTGAACGATATTGATCTCATGGTGACGCTGGAGCCGCGCTACCGCACGGCGGACTCCCACGAGCTGCTGCGCGCCCTCAGCCTGTACCAACGGGCGCGCACGAGCAACGCCAGCGGGGGGTTGCCGCGACTCCTGCGCTTTCCATCCGATGAGGTGTTCAAGCAGTTGAAAGCGGGCAAGCGGGCCTACCAGTTGCTCGATGTGAACGATCATGACGAGATCCGATCACGGACGACAAGCACCGTCGTCTTTGAGGATCACGCCGAGCCGATCCCGCTGCCGGAGTCTCTGCGCTGAAGAAGAACTATCCTGTGTGGTTGCGTGCATCGTCACCGTGCCCTATCATACGGCGCAGCGCAGCCCTGAACAAAGGAGAGCCGATGGCACCGCCCGACCCCCAGCCGACCTGGCAGCCCATCACACAGCTCCCCATGATCGCCTGGGCGATCAATGGGATGGCCGACGAGGCGGCGGCCCAGGTGGGCAACTTGCGTGAGGCTCAGGGGCGGCCCCACGTCCTCGACGACGCCACGGTGAACCGGGTGATCGCATCCTACACGGAACAGCAGGGCGACCTGTGGCTCTACGAGGAGCAGCTTCGCCGCTGGCAGGCGGGGAAGCTCACCGCCGCGCAGAGCACGGAGATCGCCAGCTTGACGCAGCGGCTCGCAGGGTTGCGCGCCGACATCGCCACCATCCTCGACCTGGCGGCGTACCTGAAGCCCCGCACGATTGACGCCGTGCTCGCCCGCTCCGATGAGGAACTGGCCCTCGACAGTCTCACAGGCAACCTGACCCCGCCGTGGTCAGTGCCTTCCAGCAGCGCCCCGCCGCCAGCGCCGCTAGAGGCCGACGAGGAGGAAGAGCCCTTCGAGCCTGGCGAGGCCGACGAGGAAGCGTTCTT
>JAAXUL010001059.1 GCA_013336035.1 Chloroflexales bacterium | reverse complement strand
CCAACCGCAACGCACTCATGCGCCTGCTGCTCGATCGAGTAGATGTTGATCTGCTGACGCAGGAGCGGTAGGTGAAAACATTTGACATAATAGCTGACTGGTGCCGCTGAGCTGGGGTGTTCGTGTAACACGTACACCTCCACTGCACCGCTTTACATTTTTACGGTATCACCGTATTTGAAAGCGTGCGTGCTCTCCTGCTCGTAAGGTCTCGGGGGCTACCTACGTAGTCCCCTTCTAGGGAGAACCTGGCAGAGTCGCTCAGGTACACGTGCGCTTACACCTAGTCCAAAGTAGGACACGCGGTGCAGATCGTGCACCGCGTAGTCACGTATGATCACACGCGGTGCAGATTGTGCACCGCATAACTCGCACGGCATCCGTCTGCCACCCATCCTCCATTTACATGATAGACTTGGTGCATAATCTGCACCGTCAGGTCACGTATGATCACGCGCGGTGCAGATTATGCACCACGTAATTCCTAGCAAGAGGCGCGTATGTCCAACCCTAGCTCCTCACCCCGACCGCCGAGACCACGTGAGCAGCTTCCCATCACCCTCTTTGAGGGCGTCGTGCTCGCCGCCCGCGCCGACGACGGGCGCATCTACATTGGCCTCCGCGACCTCTGTGAGGTGCTGGGCCTCAAGGTCTCTGGCCAGCGCCGGCGCATCATTACCGACGAGGCACTTCATCTCACCCAGTTCCGTGTGCAGATAGGGGGACAGTTCCGAACCCTGGACTTCCTGCTCCTCGAGGACGTGCCCGTCTGGCTGCTCGGCGTCCAGCAGGTGCGCGTGAGCGAGGGGGCTCAGGAGCGCTTTGGCTATGTGAAGACCTACCTGGTAAGCGCGGTGCAGCGCGCCTTCGCCGAGCTCGCCGGCCTGCCCGACGCCCCCAGCAGCGAGATCGAGGATCTCATAGACCTCGACCGCATCGACCAGGCATTCACCCAGCTTGCCGAGCTCGGTCGCCGCCAGGAGCAGCTAGAGTCCAGCCTGAACCGGGCGCGTGGCGCGTTCCGCGACATCCGCTCGCTCATGCAGGAAATCCAGGAGCGCGTGCAGGAGCTGGAGCGCCAGGCAAAGGCGACGCTGAGCCCCACCCAGCGCGGCACTGTCTACCAGATGGTGCAGCAGTGGGGTACCGCCCGTGCCGAGCGCGACCCAAAGTTGACCCCGGGTGTTGGTATCCGCAAGAGCTGGGCAGAGCTGAACGCTGCCTTCGGGGTGAGCACCTACACGCAGCTCCCGGCCGGCCACTACAGCGAGATCGTCGGCTACATTAAGGATCACTATCGGACCATCACCGGGCGCGACCTTGATGCTGTGGAGCAGGCAGGCCTGGAGGATGTTGATGAGGCCTGAACCGCTGGCCACGCGTCTGGGGCGCCGGCTGCGCGAGGCGCGGGTGAAGGCGGGACTGACGGTGCGCGAGGCGGCTCAGGCCGCCGGTCTCCCGAACCACTCTATGCTCGTTCGCTATGAGAACAACGACGCACACCCCCCGCCCGAACGGCTGGAGGCACTCGCGGATGCCTACGAGACCACCCCCGCGGCGCTGCTCGCTGAGCAAGATGAGGCCGTAGCCCTGATCGCCTTGCTCGATCGGGCTGATACGACAACGCTCCAGCGCATCCTCGCCGCGCTCCGCTAGGCGAGAGGCTCTCCTCACGCCGCGGAGTTGACACTTCCGTATAAACGTATTACTGCTTCACAGTAATACAGTATTACAGGATTACGGTCGAGAGTTGGCATCGCATACCGCTGCCCTGCCAGCTAGCCGAGCCTTGTGGTAGCATTGTTCCGCCGCACCGTAGGGCCCAGGGCTGAAAGCAAGCAACAATGACACCTGTTCCGGCCGAAGACGCACCTCCCTCCAACCCCCTATACCACGGAACGGTGCGCTGGTTTGACTCGACCAGACGCATGGGTGTCATCGCGCGCCCTGACGGCACGACGATCTTCGTACCACCCTACGGGCTCGCTGAAGGGCAGGCGAGCCTGGCGACGGGCCAGCAGGTCACCTTTGTCGAGCGGGCGAACGCGAAAGGCCCCTTCGCCGCCGAGGTGCGCGTGACCGATGATATCGCTTCCGCGCCCAGCGATGTTGCCGCCCAGATCGCCCAGGCCCTCGGCGAGACAGCTCCGCCGGCGCTCGCCCAGATCCGGCGCATCGTGCGAACCATTGGCCCTGAGGCGGCACAGGCGACGGTCGACGAGGCCCTGCAGGTCGAGGTCGCCGGCGGGATGCTCGTACCCGACGGCTCGCGCCGCCGGACGCTGGGCGGCGTGTTCTTCGCGCTGGTCAGAGACCGCCTGCCGCCAGAGCAGCGCGAAATCGTCTTCCCGCCGCGCGTTCAGTGGCGTAAGCCTCGGTCGACACGGGAGCCGACAGCGGAAGCGCCCATTTCCGCGCCCCAACCTCCGCCGATGACCTGGGATGACCGGCCAGCCCTAATTGCAGCCCTCCGGCAGGAGAGCGGAAAGGCGACGACCGTGAAGATGACGATTATCGGCCGGCCGCGCCGGGTCGAGGAGCAGCCCCAATTCACGCTGCTGACCCTGGACTACAGCGGACCCCTCCCAGCACTTCCGAAGGGCATCCCCGCCCCAGCAACCGTGCCAACCACGACCTACGCCGTGTACATCGGCAAGAAGCAGTGGAAGCAGGTTGCCGAGGCGCTCCAGAACGAGGAGGACGTGCTCATCGTGGAGGGCACGCCCGTGGCCGACGCCGAGACCGGGACGATCAGCGTGTTCGCTACCAAGACAACGACGAAGCTGCTCCAGCAGGGTAACCGGCAGCCGAAGCCCCAGGATGCCTCAACGCCAGAGAGTCCGGCCAGTTGAAGGGGGGTAACGCGTTCCCTCCCCCCCGAAACTAGACATAAAAATACTCATTTCACATTTCCCGGTGGACATCGATAACGTAAAACGGTTTTACGGTAAGACTGCTATACCGCTTGCCACTGGTCGAACATGGCCCTGGGCGCACCTCAGGACGCGACCGGCGCGGAACGCTGCGCCGTGAGCGTGGGACCCGTTGATCGAATGTTCGCGACTCCGACCGATAGCCCCGGCCAGTGTGGGCCGGGACTATCGGTC
>JAAXUL010001058.1 GCA_013336035.1 Chloroflexales bacterium | reverse complement strand
GCAGCGAGTTGATCACCGCGATGGCCGTCGGCCTGGTGACCGGCTGCGGCATTGGCGCGATCCGCTCCCAGCGGGCATCCTTGCCGCCGCTCGGGTCTAGGCGCAGGCCCTCGCTCAGGGGGCCTGTGTCGCCCTCGCCGCCCATCAGATAGATCTGGCCGGCGACAGCCGTCGCCCCGGCATCCTGGCGCGGCGTGGGCAGCGCGGTGGCATCAGACCAGCGCTCGCTCTCGGGGTCGTAGACGAACACGTCGCCTACGATCTGGCGCCCATCCCACCCGCCCATCAGGTAGATCTTGCCCTCCCATACGGCGAGGGCGTAGCGGCTGCGGGGCGCGGGCAGCGGGGGCAGTACCTCCCAGCTCTGCTCGCGTGGGTCGTAGGCCTCGAAAGTGGCGGTCGGGCCGTCATTCGTCTCGCCGCCGGGCATGTAGATGCGGCCGCGCAGCGAGATCGCGTGGGCGTGGCTCACGGCGGTGGGCTTGTCGGCGAGCGAGACCCAGCGGCCGGTCTGGGGGTCGTAGCGGTCGAGCATGGCGAGGGCCTTGCCATCGGCGAGGCCGCCAATCACAAACAGGCGCCCCTCGGGGTCGTAGGCGGCGATGGCGAAGCTGTCGCGCGGGCGGGGCAGGGCCGTGTGGGCGATCCAGCGGCCGGTCGGGCTACTCTCGGCCTGGGCGTTCGTGGCAGCGCTGGTTGGCGCGAGGGGGGCGCCGTTGCCGACCACGCGCCAGAGGATGGCGGCCGCCAGTACGACGACGAGGCCGGCGCCCAGCCAGAGCAGCGGCGGCGCGCGGCGGCGGGCCGTGGCGGCCGGGTGGGCCTGTGGGGGCTCGAGGATAGAGTTGGTCGAGGTGGCGGGCGTAGTGAGGGCCGGTGCGGGGTTGCTTGCCTCGGCGCTCAGGGCGCCCGACAGGGGTACAGGCTCGGGCTCGGGCGGCAGTTGGTCGGGGGGGACGGCAAGGCCCGGCACCAGCCCGTTGCGAATAGCGTAGACCGTCGCCTCGGTGCGAGAGACGGCGCCGATCTTGCCGAAGATATTGCGGAGGTGGACCTTGACCGTGTTGACGCTGATGTTTAGCTGATCGGCGATCTGCTGATTGGTCGCGCCCGTGGCGACGAGACGCAGGATCTCGATCTCGCGGTCGCTGATCTGGGTGTCGTTTGTCATGCCATCGCTACTTGCCCTCTGGGATGTCGCGCAGATCATAGCATGACCGCAGGGTTGGGGCAAGAACGGAAGGTTACTCTTCGCTCTGCTATAATGCAGCGGCTGAGCCACTACACCAAGAGACAGCGCCATGAACCGCTCGCTCGTCCCGATCAGGCGTGTCCTGCTGGCACTGGTGATCGCCGCGGCGCTGCTTGCCCCGATCTCTGCCCGCTCGCAGGCCGCGGTGACGCTGACAGCCTCCCCCGCCTTTGAGGGGAACTACACGCTCGGCACCTGGCTGCCTGTCGATGTTCAGCTGCGCAACGACGGCCCGCCGCTCAAAGCGGTGGTGGCGGCCGCCCTGCCCGAGGCGACGTTTCGTAATGTCCAGGCCATTGATCTGCCCGGCGGGGCCGAGAAGCGCCTGACGCTCTATGTCGCAATGGAGCAGGCCGTCCCCGAGCTGCGCATAACGGTCGAGGCAGACGGGGCGGTGCTGGCTGAGCAGGTGCTCGCGGTGCGACCCCGCTCGAGCGAGCGGATGCTCGGCATCCTCGCCGCCGAAGACCCGCGCCTGAGCCTCCCTCGCCGCCAGGATCTCGCGGCCCTGCCCTTCATGGTCGTCAGCCTGAGCGCCGCCACGCTGCCCGAGCGGGCCGCCGGGCTGAGCAGCCTGGGCCTGCTGCTGCTCGGCGAGCTGCCGGCGGAGGGCCTGAGCCCGGCCCAGGCCGCCACCCTCGCCGGCTGGGTGAGCGGCGGCGGCCACCTGATCATCGGCGGCGGCCCGGCGGCCGCGCGGACTGTGAGCGCCCTGCCGCACCTGCTTCAGCCGGCTGCCATTGGCGCCACGACGCAGATCTCCGATGCGCCCCTCGCCGCCCTGGCGGACGCCAGCGGCCCTGGGCCGCTGGCCGGCGTTGTGCTCACGCCTATGCCCGACGCTCGGGCGGTCGGGCCTGCCGCCGCCCCGGCCTGGGTGAGGCGGGACGTCGGTCAGGGGGCTGTCACTCAGCTCGCCTTTGACCCCGGGCTGCCGGCCCTGGCCGCCTGGGAGGGCGCGCCGCTGTTCTGGGACCAGCTGCTGCGCTCGCCTACCCTCGTCAGCACACTCTTCGGGCTACAGCCCCGGGCCGACGCCCTCCAGGAGCAGCTGATCGCCGGGGCCCTGACTGCCCTGCCCGCAATCAGCCTGCCGCCCGCTAACCTAATCTTTGTGATCCTGGCCGTCTACGCGGTGCTGGTGGGCCCCGGCACGGCCCTGCTGCTGCGCCGCTACGACCGGCAGGCCTGGATGTGGGTCGTCGTGCCGGCCCTGTCGCTCGCTGTGGGCGCCCTGGTCTTCGGGCTGGCCTTTGCCACCCGGGCCGACCAGCGCGTGATCACACAGCTCAGCCTGGTCGAGAGCCTTGACGCTGGCCAGGCCCGGGCGCGCACCTACCTCGCGGCGTTGTCGCCCCAGAACCAGACCCTGGCCGCCGAGCTGACGGTGCCCGCCCTCGTCAGGCCCGTGCGGGGGGCCACGGGGATGTATGGAAGCGTAAGCGGTGCCGGCGGCGATATCGCCCAGGACGGGCCGGCAGTCGATCTGAGCGTCGAGCGCTGGCAGCTCCAGGGTCTGGTGGCCGAGGAGCAGCTAGCCCTCGATGGGGTCGGCGCCACGATCGTGACTGGCGCGGGCGGCCCACAGGTTGAGGTGCGCAACAATAGCGACCAGGTGTTGCGCGGTACCGTGGCGGTGTACGGCGAGCGCGTCGTGGCCCTGGGCGATCTACGCCCCGGCGAGCGCGCGGCGGCCCCGTGGCCGGCCGCGCCCCTCGGCGAGGTGCCGCGCAGCACGGCGATCAGCTACCTGGTGCTGCGTGACGAGCTCGACGAGGGCAGGCGCCCGGGGCAGGCGCCCGACCGGCGCGTCCTGGCCCGCGAGGCCCTGATCAACGCCGCCGTCGCGCGCGGCAG
>JAAXUL010001057.1 GCA_013336035.1 Chloroflexales bacterium | reverse complement strand
ATCGGCCTGGAGTCGCCCCTGAGCCCGCCCGCGGGCCCGCGCCTGATGTCCGAGCAGCGCTGGCCGATCCAGCTGATCGTCCGCTACACGCCGGCCGCGCCCGCGCCGCGCATCCCCGACCTGTGCGCGGCCTTCGCGCAGCCGGCGCGGGCGGCGCTCGCCAGCCTCTCGCCCCTCGCGCCGCTCGGCGAGGTCGAGCTGGGCTTCGGACAAGCGCTGGTCGTGGCAACCGAGGGGGCCTCTGAGCTGCTGCTGAGTTAAAGGAGGGATCATGCCTGAGTATCTGGCGCCCGGCGTCTACATCGAGGAGGTCTCGTTTCGCGCCAAGTCGATCGAGGGCGTGAGCACGACGACCACCGGCTTCATCGGCCCGGCGCGCTACGGCCCGACCGACCTCGAGCCGGACGTGATCACCAGCCTCGGCGAGTTCGAGCTGATCTACGGCGACCGCAACCAGCTGCGCTTCGGCGCCACCACGCTGCACAACTACCTCTGGCACGCCGTGCGGGCCTTCTTCGAGGAGGGCGGCAAGCGCCTGTACATCACCCGGGTGTATCGCCCTAACGGCAGCGACGACGGGCGGGCCAGGGGCCGGCTGCCCGCCACCGGCCTCGCGGCCGACGCGCTGAGCATCGCGGCCCGCTTCCCGGGCGCCGCGGGCAACCTGCGCGTGCGCATCGCGCCGCAGGTCGGCCAGAACATCCTGGGCGGCAGCGCCGACAGCCCGACGCTGGGCGCCATCCTGCCCGGCGACGTGGTCTGGATCAGCGACACCGCCAGCCCGATCGACAGCCCGCCCGGCGCGGGCGCGCTCTACCTGGCGCGCTTTGACGAGGGCAGCCAGGACTGGGAGTTCAGCGCCATCGGCAGCCCGGCGGCCGTCCTGCGCCGCGTAGACCTCGACCCGCTCGGCGACCTGGTGCGCGTGGTGACCGTGGCGGTGACCGTGCTGGCGAGCGACGGCTCGTCGCAGGTGTGGAGCGGGCTGGCCCTCGACCCGGCCCACGCCCGCGACGGCGTGCCCGACTCGCTCACCGCGCGCTTCGCCGAGCAGCCGAGCAACCTGGCCCAGGCCCGCACCCTGCCGCTCGTGATCGAGCACGGCGACAACCTCGACGACGGGCTGAGCATCGCGCGCGCCCTCTTCGGCGAGGCCTTCCTGAGCACGGGCAACCCCGACGACGAGCAGGGCAGCGAGCTGCTGCTGGATGGCGGCGACGACGGGCTGCGCCCGGGGGCGGACGAGTACGAGGGCCGGGCCGACGCCGACTCGACGGTGAAGACGGGCCTCAGGCAGTTCGAGGACATCGAGGACATCTCGATCGTCGCGGCGCCCGGCTCGACCTTCGGCTTCGAGAACGGCTACCGCAGCGAGGCCAGCACGATCGTCAGCCTGCTGGTGAGCCACGCCCAGCGCATGCGCTACCGCATCGCGGTGCTCGACAGCGGCGACGGCCAGAGCATCTCCCAGGTGCGGGCCATGCGCGCCAGGCTCGACTCGACCTACGGCGCGCTCTACTACCCGTGGGTGCGCGTGCTCGACCCGGTGACCCGCCGCGAGATCTACCTGCCGCCGAGCGGCTTCGTGGCCGGCATCTACGCCCGCAACGACGTGACGCGGGCGGTGTACAAGGCCCCGGCCAACGAGGTGGTCAACCTGGCCCTGGGCTTCGAGATCATGCTGAACAAAGCCCAGCAGGACGTGCTCAACCCCGAGGGGATCAACTGCTTCCGCTTCTTCGAGGGCCGCGGCTTCCGGCTCTGGGGCGCGCGCACGATCAGCTCGGACCCCGAGTGGAAGTATGTCAACCTGCGGCGCTACTTCGCCTACCTCGAGCGCTCGATCGACCGCGGCACCCAGTGGGCCGTCTTCGAGCCCAATGGCGAGCTGCTCTGGGCAAACGTGCGGCGGACGATCGAGGACTTCCTGCTCAACGAGTGGCAGAGCGGCGCGCTGCTCGGCGATAAGCCCGAGAAGGCCTACTTCGTGCGCTGCGACCGCTCGACCATGACCCAGAATGACCTCGACAACGGCCGCCTGGTCTGCCTGATCGGCGTGGCCGCGCTGCGACCGGCCGAGTTCGTGATCTTCCGCATCGGCCAGTGGACGTCGGACCGGCGCGGCTGACGAGGAGCGCAGGCCGCCCCTACGGCTAAGAAGGAGCAGCTATGGCCGTCTTACGAGATCGCCCCTATGTGCAGTTCAACTTCCTGGTTGACCTGGGGACGGGCAACACCGAGGGAGCGGACGCGGGCTTCCAGGAGATCAGCGGCATCGGCATGGAGGTGACCGTCTCGGAGTACCGCAACGGCAACTCAAAAGAGAACAGCGTCATGAAGATCACGGGGATGAATAAGTCCACCGACGTGACGCTGAAGCGCGGCGTGATCGGCTCGCTCACGCTCTACCAGTGGCTCAACCAGATCCGCAACGGCGACCAGAACGCCATGCGCACCGTGACGGTCATGCTCCAGAACGAGGACCACACCGCCGTGGTGCAGACCTGGAAGCTGCTGCGGGCGCGCATCATCAAGCACACCAGCGGCCCGCTCAGCGCCAAGGGCACCGATGTGGCGATGGAGGAGCTGGTGCTGGCCTACGAGCGCCTTGAGATGGAGTGAGATAGGAGGCCGCGCGTATGCTGGATCGCCCCCGCCGCCTGCCAGGCTTCCGCTTCGAGGTGCAGGCGCCGCCGCTCGACACTGTGCTGCCGCGTATGGACATCGCGGCCTTTGTCGGGTTCGCGGCCGCCGGCCCGCTGCACACGCCGGTGCCCGTCGATGACGCGGCCCAGTTCGCGGCGGTCTTCGGCGACGACCTGCCCCTGGCCTGGGACGCGCGGCGCGGGGCGACCGTCTACGCCCACCTGGGGCCGGCGGTGCGGGCCTTCTTCCGCAACGGCGGCCTGCGCTGCTGGGTGGTGCGCGTCGCCGGCGCGCCGGCCGCGAGCGCCTTCCCCGTCCCCGGCCTGCTGCGCCTGGACAGCCAGGGCGCCCTCGCCCCGGCCCTCATGCAGGCCCGCTCGGAGGGCAGCTGGGCCGACGCCCTGGGCGTGGGAGCGGCCCTCACCAGCCGGCCGCTGGCGCTCGCCGAGCACGACCTCGCCGCC
>JAAXUL010000302.1 GCA_013336035.1 Chloroflexales bacterium | reverse complement strand
CGGCGCTGGCTGGCCCACCATCGGGGCCAGCGCCTCAGCGATGACCTGCTCCAGCGAGAGCGTCCGGCCCGCGGCCCATTGCTCGGCGAACACCCGCTCGGGGAGCCGTCCCCGCAGCGCCGCAAGCTGGCGCTCGACCTCGAAGCGCTCCGCCGGCCACATTGGCCCAGGATGCGCCGAGCGTAGGGCCTCGACCGCCCCAAACAGCCGCGCCGCCTCCGTCGAGGCGCCCATAGCCGCCGCGACGGCTGCCAGGCCGGCGAGCCCCTCGGCGAGCCCGCGCACATTGCCGCGCCCGTGCTGCCGGCGCAGGCTTTCCCGAAAGAGCTCCTGCGCCGCGCCCACGTCTCCCTGCCCCAACGCAACATAGCCCTGGTTGTGCAAGATGGCGGGAAGCTCCGCCTGGTTCCCGAGCTCGTGGTAGAGCCCCAGGCTCTCGCTGTAGAGCTCGGCGGCCCGCTCGTAGTCGCCCTGGCAGCGCGCGACATCGGCAGCGTTGGCGGCGATCAGGGCCACGGAGCGCTTGTCGCCCAGCTTGCGCGCCGTCACCAGCCCTTCCTCCAGCGCCTCCCGCGCCGCCTGCAGGTTGCCCTCGGCCAGCTCGATGCTGCCGCTAGTCGCAAGCCCGTGGGCCAGGAGGTAGGGGTCGCCGCTCGCGCGCAGCGCCGGCATGGCGTCGCGCATCCGTGCGCGGGCGGTCACAGTGTTCTGGGCCCCAAACAGCGCGGCCTGGGCGGAGACAAAGTGGGCCAGCCCGACGAACCAGGGATCGCCGGCCGCCGCGGCGTGGGCGCGCGCCTCGGCCAGCAGGTCGTGCCCGCGGGCCGGCTCATACAGGGCGCGCCCAAAGGCCAGGCGCAGAAGCGCCAGCGTCAGGCCGGGGTGTTCGTCCAGCGAACCGAACTGCTCACGAGCGGCCTCAGCGCTTGTGGCGGCCGCGGCCCAGTCGCCCTGGTCGAAGGCAAGCGCCGCGGCGCCGATCAGCGCCCAGCCGCGCAGGCGCCGTAGTGTGCCGCCCTCGCTCGGGGAAGCCTCAGCGAGGGCAAGGGCCTGCTGAGTCAGCGCGCGCCCCTCGTGCAGATAGCCGCGCCGATCCCAGAACCAGTGCAGCGCGCCGACCAGCCGCAGGGCCTCCTGCGGGCGCCGCGCCTCGTGCAGCCAGGCGCAGGCCGCGCGCAGGTTCTCGTGCTCTGCCTCCAGCCGGTCGAGCCAGCGCCGCTGGTCGGGCCCGCGCAGCTGCGGCGCGGCTGCCTCGGCCAGCGCCAGGTAGTACGCGGCGTGCCGGGAGCGCAGCTCCGCTTCGTCACCGTCGTCGGCGAGCCGGGTGCCGGCGTACTCACGCATGGTCTCGAGCATGCGGAAGCGCGGCTCGCCGGCGTCGTCGGGGTGCTGGCAGAGGCAGCTGTGCTCGACCAGCGTGCGGAGCACGGTCAGGATATCGCCTCGCTCGGCTACCCAGCAGATCTGCTCCGCTGCCTCCAGGGTCGCACCCCCGACGAACACGGCGAGCCGGGCGAACAGGCGCCGCTCGCGGGCGGGGAGGAGCTGGAAACTCCAGTCAAGGGTTGCCTGAAGCGTTTGCTGACGCGCAGGCAGGTCGCGCGGCCCTTGCGTGAGCAGGGGGAGCCGCCGCTCGAGCCGACACAGGAGGGCCAGGGGCGGCAGGGTGGTGAGCCAGGCCGCCGCCAGCTCGATCGCGAGCGGCAAGCCATCCAGGCGCTGGCAGATCTGGGCCACCACCGGGCCATTATCGGGCGTGAGGGCGAACGCTGGCTGGGCGGCCTGCGCGCGGCGGACGAACAGCTGAATCGCGGGGTAGGTGTCGAGGGCGTGTGGCTGCTGCGACGGCGGGAGCTCCAGCGGAGGCAGCTCGAACAGCTGCTCCGAAACGAGCCGCAGCGGCGCGCGGCTGGTGGCGAGCAGGGTCAGGTTCGGCGCGGCAGCGACGAGCTCGGCGAGCAGAGGAGCAGCGGCGAGGATCTGCTCCAGATTATCGAGCACCAGGAGCATCTGGCGCAGCCCGATCGTGCGAGCGAGGGTCTCACGAGGGGCCGCGCCAGGCTCCAGGCCGAGAGCGCGGGCGATGGTGAGCGGGAGCAGGGCCGGGTCGCGGAGCGGCGCAAGGTCGACAAACCAGACGCCATCGGTGAACGCGTCGCCGAGCTCGGCTGCGATCTGCAGCGCGAGCCGGGTCTTGCCGACGCCGCCCGGGCCGATGATGGTGACGAGACGCGATGCTGGGGCCGTCAGGAGCGTGCGAAGCGCAGTAAGTTCGCGCGAGCGCCCGAGGAGCGGGCCAGGCGGGGGCGGCAGCGCGGGGTGGGCGAGGCTCGGCGCAGGGGCGGGGTCGAGCTGAGGAGCTGGCGCCTGCGGTACGAGTGGGAGGTCGGTTGTCACCCCGTGGAGCTGCTCAAGGAGCCAGGACCGTTCGGCGTCCGACAATGCGAGGCTGTCGGACAGGCGGGCGGCGAGCCGGCGCGAGGGGAGGCGCGCCCCGGTCTCAATCTTCTTGATCGTCGTCAGAACACAGCCAGCCCGTACGGCGAGCTCCGCCTGGGTGAGATCCAGCAGGCGGCGTCGTCGACGCAGCCATCCGCCCACGGTGTTCGACCGGTCAGCCATAGCGACACCGTCTGCTCCTCAGCGTGAGCGCCATTGTATACCAAAGGTAGCCAGACCGGAAGCTGTAGCCAGCGCAATGCCCAGATTACGCTCACGCTCATGCTGCCTGCGCGCACTACGACTCGGGCGTGGCACGCAGCGCTCCCCGCTCAACCCCAACCACGAGCGCCCCGCCGCCGGACAGCAGCGCGAGCCACCCGAGCCACTTCGGATACGTGCTGCTCAGCATGATGGCAAGGCCGTAGAGGAAGATGCCGACCCCGAGGAAGAGCACGACCGAGAGGCTGTAGATGGCGTACCCAGCCAGCTCGAAGGCATCGGCGGTGCGGAGCGCATGCGCCTGCTCGGCCGGCGGGGCGTCGAGCCAGGCGCGGCCAAGCTGGTTCATCGCGAAGCCGTCGATTGCCGTGCTGACCAGGATGAGGGCGCCGCCCAGCAAGGCGATGACGCAGGCGCCCCGAGCGAGGGCTGCGCCGGGGCCGCGCTCGACGCTGAAGGCGATGGCGACCAGCGCGACAATCACTCACCGCTAACCGGCGCGGCTAATCAGGGTCGCGGTGACGAGGAGTGGAGCAGGGCGCTGACCGTCGCGGAATAGGGAGCAACCTCGACGCTGGGGTCGAGGGCTTTTTGCAGTTCGAGCCCGTAGTACAGCGAGAGCAGGACGCGGCCAATGGCGGAGGGGTCGAGCGCCTGGTCGATCTGCCCGAGCGCCTGGGCTCGTCGGATGACCTGCGCCAGGGCAGCAATGCCGCCGCCCATCACATTGAAGCAGCTCGCCACCCGGCTGAACCCCGCCTCGTGTAGCAGCCGTTCGTAGCCCTCCGCAGGAGTCGTGTCAGCTTGCTGGGCTACCAGACCTTCGACGATCTCGGCCATGCGCTCGGCGGGCATGCCCATGTGCTCCCCGACGAGCGGATCGCAACCGCGCTCCTCGACGCCGCGGAGCGCATCGTCGCTGAGGGCGGTTTGGAGGCGCTCTCCGTCCGACACCTCGCCGGGACCATCGGCGCCTCAACGCGCGCTGGATACAGCCTCTTCGGTTCCAAGGATGGGCTGATCATTGCGCTCGGGACGCGGGCGTTCACCCTCCTGAGGGATAGGCTCGACACTCGTCCTACGATGAACGGCCAGAGACGGGCGCACGCGCGGTTGCTGGAGCCCGCGCTGGCGGCTCTGGAAGCCGGGTCGCATAGCCGTCAGGAAGGAGCCCCCATGGTTACTGTGCATGCGGCACGTCTGAGCTCAAGCAGGTTCCTCTGAGGGATCAGACCGGCTCTCCTGGAGGCCGTGGCAGAAGCCCGAGCTAAACCAGCTGGTGGAAATGGTCGGGGACACCCCAGTGCTCGACGATCTTGCCGTCCTTGAAGCGACACACGTCGATCACGGTAATCGCAAACGACCTCCCCGAGGGTGGACGCCCCATCAGCCCTTTGCTGTCGGTGCCACGCCCGGTCATTCGCACCCAAACCGTGTCGCCATCCGTGACCATGTCCTCGATCGTCAGGCTGAAGGGCGCGAAGGTGTCGCGTAGATAGCTGATGGATCCCTTGAACTCCTCGAGAGTCGATGGTAGATCGAACTGGTGCTCAGTGTAGTGCGAGGGTGCTCCGGTTCGTCCCCTGGTCGACTCAGGTCATCAAGAGGGATATCGCCATGTTGTAGAGGGTGAAGGTCCAGAAGCTGGTGAGCTTGAAGCCCAGCTCGCCGTGTCCCGTGGCGGGCATGAAGACGAGCGTCAGGTGCCAGACGCCCCAGATCAGGCCGAGCAGGAGGACGCCGGGGATGACCTCCAGTTGCGCAGTGATCAGATCCCGCGCGCAGCCGCGCCACCCCAACTCCTTCGACCACGGCCTGGACATGCATCTGAGGAAGGCGATCAGGCCCCGTGTCTCCTTGCTCATCGACACCCTCCTTGCGTGGCTCGCTGCTCCCGGTGGGCAGCCGGCGACGGCAGCTCGTCGCCGCGCACGGGCTCTACATGGCACGAGATCAGCGTCAGGCCTAGACTGCTCATCATTGAGAAGATGCCGTAGACGGCGGCGTTATCGGGCACTTCGCCACTCAGGCTGGTCCTACCGGCGGCGACCCGCTCGATCGTCAGTCCCTGAAACCAGTCGGACCAGCTGGCGTCAAGCCTGCCTTTGCAGGAGATCTCAATCTGGGGCATAGTCGTGCTCCTGACTTCTCACGCTCGCGCTCAGGGTAGCCAGGCCAGGGGTACCGGGCATCAGGAGAACGGGCAAACGGCAGGGCGTGCTCGGACCTGGGGAGCGGTAGGATAAACGGACTACTGGGGGTATGCCAGGCGCACCTCCAGGCCGATACCCTGCAGCGCTCCTGGTCAGAAGACCGCTCCGGTATGGACGGCAAGGCGGCCTATGTCCTCTGGCAGTGGCAAGCTGACCTCGCGACGACCGACGGCTGGGCGTGGCAGGAGCCGCCTGTCCGCGCCGGCGATGGAGCTGGCGAGGCGGACGTACGGCTTTGGAGCGGAGGTGTCGCGCTGTGCATCCATCGCGGGCGCTCCTTCGTTTCAGTCTGCTGACGTATCGCTTTACGGGTTGGTTCAAGCATAGCGAAGCCGGGCTTCCCGGTCATCAGGAGAATGGGTGAATGGCAAAGGATGAATTCGGGTCTGCAAGGAGGACGCGCCTGTAGACCTCGCCGGGCCGGCATCGGGCAAAGGGACTACTGGCCAAGGGTTGGTCGTCTCGACGCGGCTGTGGGCGTCGAGCTTGGCGTAGCTATTCTGGGTGTGGGCCTTGACGGTATAGGGGGAGCGCACAAGCCGGTCGGCCACCTCGGCCAGGGTCTGGCCCTGGGCCAGGAGCCGCACTACCTCCAGCTCGCGCTCGCTCAGAGGGTCGATCAGTGCGGGGGGCCGCCCGTGCCGGGGATGGCGGGCGGGTCAGGCTGCGGGCCGGGCGCGCCAGCTGCGAGGGCGTGCGCTGAGGCTGCGGGATCGCGCAGGGTGTGCGCGAGCGTTGCGCCGGCCTGCAGCGCGGCCGCTCTGATCGGCGAAAGCTCGTGCGGCGTATGGGTCGCCGCCCACGTCCGGGCCGCTTCGCGGGTAGGCTCGTCCTCGAGCGCGCGGCTGGTGAGGTGTCGGAACCGCAGGGCCTCCGCGCAGCCGCAGGGCCAGAGCCCGCTGCTAATCTGGCCGCGCCGAGTAACATCAGAACGATGCCGGCAATGAGCGTCACAACACTGGACCCGCCGAGAGCCTCCCGGCGGGCAGCGCGGCGCGATTGATTTGGATAAACACCTCAGACAGTCCGAAGCCCATGTCCATCGGACAGATCAACACAATTGACCGAGATCAGCGTGATGACCAGACTGCCCAGGCGGGAAATGACGCCGTAGACAGCGGCCATATCCGGGAGTTCGCCCCGCAGAATGGTTTCATTCTTGGCGCTCTCCTGCACCTCTAATCCTTCAAACCAGTCTTCCCAGTTGGGGTTGATTCGGCCTTTGATGTGGATTTCCGTCTGGTACATACGTCATTTCCTTTCGCTTGCAGTGTATCAACCCGAGCAACGGAAGGAATGAGGTAGAAGGATTAATCGCGGGGTTAAAAAGCAACGGGTGGCTTAGCCGCCCGTTGGGTTGGCTGGGGTATGCAGCTGGTCAAAGCAACTTAAGCTCGCGCGCCCGGTTGACGGCCTGAACGCGGCTATGGACATTCAACTTGCCATAAATGTTCTGGGTATGGGCCTTCAAGGTGTGTGGCGAAAGGCACAGACGAGCCGCGATCTCGGCATTCGAGAGGCCCGCCGCTATCAGCTCCAGCACTTCTTTTTCGCGATTGCTGAGGGGTTCAATCAGGCCATCATCTGCGGGCGCGGGCGGGAGAGCCGCTGGGGTTGGGAGCCGTGGCGCCGGGTGGGGCGTGATTTCCAGCAAGCGGCGGATATAGTTCGGGGCCAGGCCGGATGACAAGGCTTCGTTCAGAAGATGGGGCAGGAGGGGGTGCTGGTCCACCAGGCACAGATACCCGTTGGATTCAGCGTGGGAGAGCGCCAGCCGGAGGGATTCCCAGGCGCACTCTTTTGGCCCCTGGAGATAAAGCGCCTGGGCCTCTAACAGGGAAAGTTCGATGACCCGGTGGATGATCTGGTGTTCCCGCGCCACGGCCAGCATAGGAGCAATGACCTTCCGCGCCTCATCCGGCTGGCCCAACAGGAGCTGGATCTTGACCCAGGCCACAAATACGGCGTGGTCGGCCTCGTCAAAAAAGGCCGGGCCAATGCCAGGGAGCACAATCCCGGGGCTGATGACGGGCGGGTTGGCCTCGGCCCAGCGCGCGGCGGCCTGGCGCGCCTCGGGCTCATCGGGACACAGCATCAGCCGGTAGAGCGTGCGCATAGCCTGGGTGCAGTACCGGATGTCGGGCCAGCGCATGTCCAGGCGGCGCCAGGTCTCTTCCATCCCGGCGGCATCGCCTTTCAGGGCACAGAGCCGCGCCAGAGCCAGGTAGCCAGGCAGTTCCTCGCGCGGCATCCACTGGCCAACTTCCAGGCCGCTGCGCAGAAGCGCCTCGGCCTGTTCCAGTTCGCCCAATTCCAGCAATGTGCAGCCCATCGCCTGGTCGAGCAAGGCAATGGCCGGCAATTCCTGGAGCGGATGCTCAAAATACCCATGATAGGTTTGCTTTTTCTGCTTGCAGAAAGCGAGCATCTCGCGCAGTTTCCCCTGCGCAAACATGCCGTGCGCGCGGTGATACTCGGCCACGACCGCGCCGAAGTAATTGCCCCCACGCAGGGCCACGGTCATGGCTTCTTCAAACCTTTTTTCGGCCTCTGCTGCATCGCTCAGCGCCTGGCTGGCGTAACACATATCCAGCAGACCCACTGAGCGGCCAGTGACATCTTCCGGGGGAAACTGCTGGTAGGCGAGTTGGCCCAGATCCATCAGCGCTTGCGGGTCCGCCTGCTGGCGGGATGAAGCCATGAGAATAAAGGAGCGCAGGAGCGTAATATGTCCCATCACCCAGGCTAGCAGGTTCACCGGCAACGTACCCGGCATCAGGCAGATCTGTGCGGCGGGGTCAATCTCGTTCAGCGCCGACTGTGCCTGCTCAATGCGGATAATAGCAGCCGGGAAATCATCCTTCTTGAACGCAATGATCAAGGCCCAGGCATGGAAAACGCACAGGGCCGGGCTTTTGCTGATGACGGATTCGGGGAAGGTACGGCACCAATTCCGAAACGACGCTTACCTGGCTGTGCAGAATCATATTCCAGGCGTGACGCTCCACCAGTTCGGTGGCATAGGCCCAGTCCTGGGTATGGAACGCGTGCCGGGCCGCCTCGGGGATAAAGTCGTTGGCCTCCAGCCATTGGCTGGCGCGCAGATGCAGGGTGGGGATTTTCTTTGGAGCAACCTGCGCAAGTGCATGCCGCAACAAATCGGCAAACAGGTGATGATAACGGTACCAACGGCGCTGGTTGTCGAGCGGAATCAAAAAAAGATTGGCGTGTTCCAGCCGTTCGAGCAGCGCCTGGGCACCGGGCGTTGTCTCGGACGGGATTTCGGACAATTCTCCCGCTACCGTATCGCACAATGGTGCGCAAAAGCGATCCAGGAGCGAACTGGCAAGCAGAAACTTCTGGATTTCCTCCGGCTGGCGAGTAAAGACTTCCTCCAAAAAGTAATCTAGGATATAGCGGTCACTGCCGGTGAAAGCGCGGATGAAGCGGGCCGAGTCGGGCTCGGATTTGATGGAGAGGCCGGCCAGTTGCAAACCAGCCGTCCATGCGATTCGCGCACAACACCGCATGAAAATGGTACACTTGTGCTGACGGCTGGCATCAAGGTCGAAGCCTCTGTAGTGCCATGAGTCTGTAAAC
>JAAXUL010001056.1 GCA_013336035.1 Chloroflexales bacterium | reverse complement strand
CATACGGAGCGGCGGCGTGGCCGAGAATTGGTGGGCCCCCAGGGGATCGAACCCTGAACCAATTGATTAAGAGTCAACTGCTCTACCATTGAGCTAGAGGCCCAAGACCGAAAGTGATTATACTCAGAATTACGCGCCCTGTCAAACTTGTGCGCCGCCGCAAGGTTTTGTACAATGAGGGGCGCATCTAACGCATCAAAATAAAGTACCCGCCGTGCAGGCGCCCGCACAGCCCCCAGTGCTATGCCCATAGACGACTACTACCAGGAGTACGGCCCCATACAGCGGCGCCGGGCCGCCGGCCAGCCGCCCGACCCCGACGAGCGCCCTCCGCGCGAGGAGCCGCCGGAGGACAGGCCGCCCCGCCGCCGCGTTCGCTCCACTGCGCGCCGCTCGGGCGCGCTATGGCTTGTGCTGCTCGCCCTCGTGCTCGCCGCGCCGCTCGTGCTGCCCTACGCCCTCAACCTGCTCTACCGCGACGAGGCCCTCCCCGGCGTCAGCGTCCAGGGCCACCCAGTGGCCGGCATGAGCGGCGAGGCGATCAGCGCCAGCCTTGACGAGCGCTACGGCGCCTTCCTCCGGCAGCCCGTGGCCCTCGTCTACGCCGGGCAGACGTGGCGGCCCGCCCTGGCCGAGCTTGGCGCCCGCCTCGACACCCAGACCGTCGCCCAGGCCGCGATATTCGCGGGCCGGCACGGCGACCCCATCACACGCCTGCGCGAGCTCTACACCCTCTGGCGCGAGGGGCTCGACATCGCGCCCCGCGTCGTGGTCGACCAGCGTGCCCTACAGCTTTACCTGCTTGGCCTCTCGCCCCATATTGAGCAGCCAGCCCAGGACGCCGCCCTCTCGATCGCCGCCGCGCGTGTGGTCGGCACGCCCAGCGCCCCGGGCGTGCAGGTCCTTGTCGACGCCACCGCCAACGACGTGCTGCTCGCCCTGCGCACCATGCGCCCGCGCGAGGTGCCCATTCGCACCCGCGCCCTCGACCCCGCGGTCGCTGATGGCGCCCTCGTCGCCGCCCAGGCCCGCGCCGGCGAGCTGCTCGCGAGCCCGCTCGAGATGCGCCGCGGCGACCAGGCCTGGGTCTGGGAGCCCGAGCGCCTCGCGGAGCTGCTGGCTGTCGTACCTTTCGAGGGCCGCCTCGAGGTGCGGGTCGATGGCGAGCGCCTGTCGCGGGCCGTCGAGGGCCTGGCCCAGCTGGTCGACACGGGCACGGCCGAGCCTCGCCTGCGCTTCGACGGCGGCAAGGTGCGCATCGTCGAGGAGGGCAGGCCCGGCTGGCGCCTGGTCCAGGAGGAAGCCGCCCAGCAGATCGCCAGCCTGCTCCTGAGCCCCTCGCCCACCACGCGCACCCTGGACCTGCCGGTCGATAGGCTGGAGCCGCGCATCACCGCGGCGAGCCTGCCCGCCCTCGGCATCAAGGAGCTGGTGGCCGAGGGCAAGAGCAGCTTCGTCGGCTCGGCCGAGTACCGCGTCACCAACATCAAGGCCGGCGCCCGCCGCATGGACGGCGTGCTGATCGCCCCCGGCGAGGAGTTCTCGTTCAACCGGCAGCTCGGCGAGGTGGATGCCGCCAATGGCTTCGTCGAGGGCTACGCGATCATCGGCAACCGCACCCAGCTCGAGTGGGGCGGCGGAGTCTGCCAGGTCTCGACCACGGTCTTCCGCGGCGCCTTCTGGGCCGGCCTGCCGGTGACCGAGCGCCACGCCCACGCCTTCTACATCAGCTGGTATGACCGCTTTGGGCTTGGCCCTGCCGGCGACGGCCAGGGCCTCGACGCCGCGATCTACACGGGCGTGGCAGACCTGAAGTTCGTCAACGACACCGGAAGCTGGCTGCTTATGCAGGCCGAGGTAGACGAGGCGGCCCAGGTGCTGAGCGTGCGCCTCTATGGCACGCGCCCCGCCCGCGAGGTGCGCATCGAGGGCCCTGTGGTCAGCAACGAGGCGCGGGCGCCGAGCCAGCCGGTCTATGTAGACGACCCAAGCCTGCCGAGCGGCACGGTGCGCCAGAGCGATGTGGCCCGGGGCGGCCGCGATATTACCATCGACAGGGTGATCGTCCAGGGGGGGGGCGAGACCGGGCGCGACACCTTCCACACGCGCTTTCGCGCCTGGCCAAACATCTTTGTGCGCGGCACGGGGTAAGGGCGTCGCACGCCGCACCCCTCCAACCTTATGGACACAATCCAGATCAAATGCCCTGCCTGTGGCCATATGAACCCGCCCGGCTCGCGCTTCTGCAACGCCTGCGGCTCGCCCCTGGGCCTCACGCGGCCCCTGGGCGACCGCGCCACCAGCGCGCCGCCCGAGGCGGTGATCGTGCCCGCGCCGCCGCGCCAGCAGGCCGCCGTTGGCCCGCCCGCGCCTCCTGCCGCCCCCGACGCGGAGCTGGCCCCCGGCACCACCATCGACCTTGGCGGGCGCTATACGGTCGAGCGCTCGACTGCGCCTGCTGGCCCGTGGACCACGCTGTCGACGCTGCAGCTGGGCACCGAGCTGTATGACTCGGCGCTCGTTCTCAACACCACCTACTACTACCGCATCATCGCCGTCGACTGGAACGGCACCGCCTCGGCACCGCTCGACACCTCGATCATCGAGATCACTGTCAGCACACGACCCACACGCCGCCAACGCTCTTCCCACACGCCGAATACCAGGATCAAGGCGGGTAGCAGCACAATAAAGTTATTCGGCGAGGTGGGGATGCCGATCGCCATGGCTCGGGGATCAAGTGGTAATCTAAGGATGCAGCCAGGTGATGCAGAATTTGCAGCCGGCCGTCGGAAGTATAGATATTTTCGAAGGTTGTGCTGTGTTCGGTTGGGTAGCTAATGATCGGAATTTGGCGTAATGGGCCCAGTGGAACCTCAGCCGCCCACGAAGTGACAATCCCTACGCGCAAACCGAGAGCGTGGGCCGTCAGGGCTGCATAGGATGCAGTTCCTCCCAGGCGGGGGCCTGTGGGGGTCAGGTCGCGGGTGATATGACCGATAACCAGGTAGTCAATCGGCTCCAGGGGTGCCAGGTTGAACATGGGTATATTATATTATTCTTTAGGAATGATGGTAACTTTCCGGTGCGGTTCTTCACCCATGCTTTCTGTG
>JAAXUL010001055.1 GCA_013336035.1 Chloroflexales bacterium | reverse complement strand
CTGAGCGGGAAAGGGGGGAGTCTAGCGGGTCGCCGTCCAGGAACCCCTCGTGGTAGAAGCGGCCCTCGTCGTCGTAGTAGGTCGCCCCGATCGCCACCGGCTCGCCCTGCGCCCGGCGCGTGAGCTTGGCGGCGTAGCCGGTGTCGGAGAGCACGTAGCGCGCGCTGCCGTCGGGCTGCGGCACCTCGTTCATAAAGCGGTTGACCGCGCCAGTCTGGGCGCAGACGCGGCCCGCCTGGCGCTCGACCTGAAAGTGCACGTCCGTAAACTCAATGGGCCGCACGTCAGTGTAGGGGGGCACCGCGTAGAGGCGCTTCTCGCGCCCCGCCGAGAGCAGCGTCAGGTGCGCGGCCTGGTGCAGCATCGGCGTGTCCCAGCGCGGGATGGGGCTGGGCGCCATCAGGTAACGCCCGTTCACCACCACCGGGTAGTCGGCCCCGCCGGTGAAGGTGCGGTGGCGCACCAGCTGCTCGTAGAGCTCGAGCCAGATCAGGGCATAGTCGGCGTCGGCGTGCATCTGGCGGGCCCGCGTGACGCTCGGCTGCACGCGGGTCAGCGGCTCGGGGACGGGCACCTGGAGCACCAGCAGCTGCCCCTCCTGGAGGCGCTCCTCGGGGATGCGGTGGCGGCTCTGGATGATCGTCGCCGCGAGGGTGTCGGTGGTCGTGGCGACGCCCGCCATCCGCGCGATGAAGCGGCGCAGGTTGGCGGCGTTGACCGAGTCGTCGGCGCCCTGGTCGATCACCTTCACGGTGTCGCGCGGGCCGACGGCGGCCAGGGTGACCTGGAGGCCGCCGGTGCCCCAGCCGCGCGCGATCGGCAGCTCGCGGCTGGCGTAGGGCACCTGGTAGCCGGGGATGGCGATCGCCTTCAGGATGCGCCGCCGCAGTTCGCGCTTGGCGAACTCGTCGAGGAAGGCGTAGCTGTAGTCCTGGCGCCGGTGCGCCAGCTGCTCCAGGCTCATGCGGGTGTCTCCTCGCCGCCAGAGACCGGCACGGCAGCCGCCTCGCCCTCGCTCGCCAGCGCGCGCACGCGCCGCAGCGCGTCGAGGTTGCTGCTAAAGGTGACGTAGTGCGGCAGCTTGTAGTGGATGCAGAAGCCCGAGGCCTCAACCGGCTCGGTGTGGGTGAGCACGAACTCCTCGGCGTGGGCCGGGTGGGGGTCGGGCTTCTCCATCTCGAGGTCCAGCATCGCGGCGGCGATCACCTTCACCTCGTTCCAGCCCATGGTCGCCGCGAAGCCCAGCTCAAGCTCGCCGCCGTGGGCGCTCACCACCTCGGCCTGGCTGACCCGGATGCGCCCGGCGCTGAAGCGCGCGCCGCTGATGGGGTGCTCGAGCAGCACATCGGCGTAGCCGAGCCGGATCTCGTTGACCGTCGGGTGGATCAGGCCGTAGCCGCGCATGCTGGCGTAGCCGAGGGCCAGCACGCCGCCGGAGTCGGCGCGTGCCAGCGCCTGGAGGCGGTGGGCCCGCGGGGCCGGGAAGCTCGGTGCCTCACGGGTGATGTCGGGGAGCGCGGCGGGATCCTGCTCCTCCTGCGAACCTAGCGGGGCGAGCAGGCCGTTTAGGCGCAGCCAGTCAGCGACCGGTGGGAGGAGGGTTTCAGGGAGGGCTGTGCCCTCCCTGGCCCTCTCATCCAGCACCTCTCCCATTCCATCGAGCACCTCGCTGCGGAGCAGGCGGTGGCTGTAGTCGAGGGTGGGGCCGAGGATCTGGCCGCCCGGGATGTCCTTGAAGGCCGCGGAGATCCGCCGCAGCGTCTGGGTCGCGGCCGCATCGACGGGCGCGGCGTAGGCCAGGCGCGGCTGGGTGGAGCGATAGGCGCGCAGCAGCAGGACGGCCTCGTAGAGGTCGCCGCCGGTCTGGGCGAGGGCCAGGGCGGCGAGCTGGGGGGCGTAGAGCGAGCTCTCGCCCATCACCCGGTCGACCAGGTAGGGCATATGCTGCCCGATCGCCTCGACTAGGCCCGCGTCGATCGGGCCGGTGAGCCGCCGGAAGAGCTCCTCGGCCTGCTGGATAGCCTGCTCGCCGCCGCGCGCCGCAACGTAGGCCATCAGAGCACCTCGACCTTCGTGCTGCGCGGCAAGCCGACGATCTGGTTGCGCGCGACCAGAACGAGATCCCACCCGAGCGGAGGGTTGCACGCCAGGGCGCGCAGCTCCCAGAGCGCGACGAGCGGCCCGCTGACCGCCAGCGTTACTGGCTCGGCGACGCCCGGGCCGCTCAGGCGCAGGCGCGGCCCCGCCCCCAGGGCGCAGCCGATCACCAGAGTCGCCGACGCGTCGGGGTCGGTGTAGGTGCCGACCGGGGCGGCTGCAAGGCCATACATCGCCTCGACGGTCAGCTCGGGGTAGAGCTGGTACTGGGCCTGGCTGGGGGGGAGTGGGCGGGAGCCGCTACGGGCCAGCATGCTGGCGAGCTCGGGGTGGTTGGTGTAGTAGCTCGTCTCAAGGTCGAGCAGCGCCGCGCCGATCGCCGCGAAGGCCGCGAGGCCGGTCTCGGCGATGGGCTGGGGCCGCCCGGGGTAGCTGAGGGCCCACATCAGCGCGCTGAAGGTCTGCTGGCTGCGGGCCTCAGCTGGTGTCATCAGGGGAGTGCGCATCAGAATGTCTCTAGCTCGACGCGAGTCGCCTCGATCTGGCTGCTGAGCGCCTGCTCAGCGGCGGCAAGCTCGGCGGCCTGGGCCTGTACGAACGCGGCGATCCGCTCCTGGTGGATGCCGGCGGTCAGCGCGGCGTCGAGCAGGGCGATCGCGAGGGCCTGGGTCAGGTCACGCCCGAGGCAGGCGCCGTAGCCCTCGGCGTCGCCGACGCGCACGCGCGCCTCGGCGAGCAGCACCTCGCCAAGGTAGAAGGCCGCGCCCTGCGCCGTGTCGCGCATCGGCACCATCACCAGACCGGTGCGGTTCGCCAGCACCTCCACCGCACCCAGCCTGGGGAGCAGCTCCTCCGCGAAGTCTTTGACGGCCGCAGCGGGGCTGCGGCTCAGGGTGCTCAGATAGTCGGGCTGCTCGGGGTAGTGCATATGAAGATTTCGCTGTGCGGCTTGTTCCTTGACCGTGTGCGGGAGGCGTGGAGGGCTTCGCCCTCCACAT
>JAAXUL010000301.1 GCA_013336035.1 Chloroflexales bacterium | reverse complement strand
CCGCCCTGCGCGCGCGGGCGGCCATCACCTTCATGGGCCTGGCCGAGGCCGCCGACCAGCAGGTGCGCACCTACTCGGGCGGTATGATCCGCCGCCTCGAGATCGCCCAGGCCCTGCTCCACCGCCCGCAGGTGCTCTTCCTCGACGAGCCGACCGTCGGCCTCGACCCCCTGGCCCGCAAGCTGGTCTGGGCCTATGTGCGCCAGCTGCGCGATGAGTTCGGCATCACTATCCTGCTCACCACCCACCTGATGGACGAGGCCGACGCCCTCTGCGACCGGGTGGGCATTATGCACCGCGGGCAGCTGGTGGCGCTGGATACGCCCGCCGCAGCCTGGGCGTGCTCGGCTTCCTGCTGATGCTGGCCACCGAGACGCTCTACTCGCCGCGCAAGCGCGCCCGCGGGCCGGCGATCGGCCGGCTGAGCACCTGGCTCCAGTGGCACGTCGTGATGGGCATCGTCGGTGCGTATATGGTGCTGCTGCACACGGCCTGGCAGTTCCAGGGCCTGGCCGGGGTAGTGACCCTGAAGGGCGCGCGGCCCGCTGCGGGCGGCCCGGTGGCGACGCCTCCGGCCATCAGTGCTATGAGCACGGGCATCGAAACGGCGGCAGGCCCATCGCAGCGCAATGGCCATTCGGCTCAGTGGCTCTCGAATTTCAGCTGCCTATACTGATGAGCTTGGGCCTCTCCGAGGCGAACTGATCGAAGTTGATGCCTGGCAGCAGCAGATCATATGCCTCGCTGGTCTATTTCTGAGCCGCCCGTATGCCCTGGATTATCAACGTTGTCTTCCCATCTTGCCCCGGCTCGAAACTGACCGGCCAGCCCTTTACGAAGCCGCTGTTGGCGATGAAGCCCTGCCGAGAATAGGGTATCAGCTCGGTCTCAGCCGTAGTGCCTTGGATGGACAGTTTGAGCAGGAGCTTCGTGCCATCCATTAGGGTGACGTGCGATGGCTTGTCGCCTGTCAGACTGGCATAGTCACCCACAAGCGCTTGCAGATCGTCGGGGTTGGCCTTATATGAGCGCGCTGCGGCCAGCTGCGCACGTCGTGTGGCATTGTCGGTGCCTAGGAGCTTGGCCTGATCCTCAAGGATTTGCTGTGTGTCGTGCTGGGGTGTGATGCCCAGCAGCACTTCCGCCAGATGCTGCCGCAGCACCTGGTTGAATGGCTGCATATAATGGGCATTGGTCAGGATCACAACGCCGCTCTGCGTCTCGGGAATGAGCATCGTGAGTGGGCTGAAGCCTGAGGTTGCGCCGTCGTGCCAGATGACCCGGTGGCCCTCGAAGTTCTCGGTGATCCAGTAGAACGCATAGCCAGTATCAGTGATCAGGTTGGTCGGCGCTGGCAGCCCTTGCGTTTTGGCGGCCATCGCGGCGTTCAGGCCTGGGTTCAGGTTTGGTTCAACAATCTGCGTCCGGTGCATCTCGGCCAGCAGCTCCGGCGACAACAGCCGCTGGCCGTTGAATGTGCCGTCGCCAACCTGAAACTGGACGTAGCGCGCCATCTCGGCTACGCTGGCATTGATCGCCCCGGCTGGCGCTACGCTTGGGATTGATAAGAATGGAATGGGTTGATTGCCCTTCAGCACATCCATCTGGTGTGGACGGGCAAAGTCCGGGGTAGCCTGCATCGCCTCCACGCTCAGCGTCGCTGTGCTCATCCCCAGGGGTGTGAGGATGTGCTCGCGGGTGTAGTCCTCCCAGATCTGGCCGCTCACGCGCTCGATCAGCACGCCGGCCGTGGTCGTGTTCAGGTTGCTGTACGCGAAGCGCTCGCCCGGCTGGCTTTGTAGCGGCAGCGTGGCGATCAGCTTGAGCACGTCCGCCCGCGTTAGGGTCGGGTCGAGCGCGATGGCTTCGTTGCGGCCCAGGCCAGTCGTATGGCTCAGCAGGTGGCGCACGGTCACCTTGGCGGTCGCGGCCGGGTCGGACAGCTTGAACTCCGGGATGTATTTCGTGACCGGGTCGTCGAGCTTGACTTTGCCCTGCTGCACCAGCAGCATCACGCCCAGTGCCGTGAACGACTTGGTGTTCGATGCGATCGCGAACTGCGTGTTGGGCGTGACCGGTGCGCCTGTCGTCACGTCGCGCACGCCGTAGCCTTTGGTGTAGGTGAGCTGGCCGTTTTGCACGATCGCCAGGCCAGCGCCGGGTATATCGTACTCCTGCATCAGCCTGGTCACCAATGCATCCAGCGCGGCGGTGTCGAGCGCCAGGGCGCGCGTCGGCGCGGCGATTGGTGACGGCGCTGCGACCGGGGATGCCGTGAGTGTCCCGGTGCAGGCGGTCAGTAGCGACAGCAGCATGCCAACACTGAGCGCATAGAGCCAGGCGATATATGCCTTTCGCATGATTTTCTCCCTGAGCGTTCGCTACGCCACATAGATCTGCCGAAGCGCTAGCTGGCCGATTTCGGCCGCCGCAGGACGAACAGCGCGAACACGATCAGCACCACGAGCGTCAGAAGGCCCGACTCGCCGGTCCACAACAGCGCCGTCGGCCCGGTCGTCGCACGGTCAAACACGCCCTGGATGACGCTGTTCCAGACCCCGTGCATCACGATCCCCGGCCAGACGCTTCCGCTGTCCAGGCGGAGCCAGGCGAGGATCGTGCCAAAGGCGATCGCCCCGATCAGGAAGATCGCCGCGGATAGCGTCGGAGAAGGTCCGGCGGCGTAGGAGCCAGCCAAAATCAGCGGCAGATGCCAGAGACCCCAGATGGCGCCACTGACCAGGATCGGCTGGGGCACGCCGGCCTCGATCAGGCGGGTGAGCATAAAGCCGCGCCAGCCGATCTCTTCGCCGGCGGCGAGGAAAGCGGAGACCACCGCATTGATCGTGCTGAACAGCGCGACCGTTATTGCGAAGACCAGGGCGGGCGGCAGTGACAGCCCAAACGCCTGCTCGCGGCCGACGAATTGCGCCAGCCCAAGCGCCCACGCCGTGCCATACGCCAGCAGGCCGATCACGCTCGGCAGGATGAACCCGATGCCAACCGCGCGCCAGCCACGCCGCCCGCCGAGTCGGAACGACACATCGGCGAAGCCCTCGCGCAGCACCAGCCGCGCGACGATCGAGGCCAGCCCGGGCATCCACATCAGGCCGAACACCCACAGTACATTGCCTGTGATGATGGCTAATGCTTCGAACACGGCCGAGAGCGGGATGAGCAGCGCGAAGTAGATCGCCAGCCCACGCTTGGCCTGCGCTGCGCGCGGCGCGATCGGAAGCGCCCGCATTAGTGAGGGAAGTGATGACTGAGCCATTGGAAGTTCCTCCTCCTGCGCTATGAGTGGACAGATCATCGCCTGCTGGCCCTTGCACCCATGCACCCGTTCTTCACCCAGAAAGTGCTATACTAGGTCCGGTTAGAGATTGCATGGTTCGTGCGCCGATCCATCAGATCTGCCCCAAACAGTACACGAGAGCGATCGCTTCGTCAGTCCACTAACGTTCACCCTGGGGGTTCACCTTCGTTCACCTTGCGCGATCCAGTGCTGGTGAACCTGGTGTGTTCTAACCCAGGAGGGTATGGTGGATGCGAAGCGCCACTACAAGCCCCGCACGTATGCGGTCGGCCGGCGGCTGTTAGCGCTGCGCACCCAGGCCGGCCTTACCCAGGCTGAACTCGGCCAGCTACTTGGCGTGAGCAAGCGCAGTATCCTCAAGTGGGAAGGTGGCGACGGCTACCCCAGCGAGGCTCATCTTCAGCATCTCATTGAAGTCTTTGTGGCCCGCGCGGCGTTCACCCCGGGGCATGAGCGTGACGAGGCCGAAGGATTGTGGGCGCAGGTCAGCCAGGACGCCGGCAAGCGCCTCGGTCTGTTCAATGAGAACTGGTTCGCTCACTTGCTGGCGCAGAACGATGAGCGCAGAACCACGAACGATGAATTGGGCCAAGCACCGCCGGGCACTCGACCATCATCGCTCAGCGTTCAGCCATCATCGTTCGTCGATTGGGGCGAGGCGATCGATGTACCTGTGCTCTATGGGCGCGAGGCCGAGCTAGGGACGCTGCACCAATGGGTGTTGGCCGATCGCTGCCGCGTGGTCGCGCTGCTCGGGCTTGGCGGCATCGGCAAGACCAGCGTCGCGCTCAGCTTCGCACGCCAGGCTGCCGCCAACTTCCAGGTTGTGCTGTTTCGCTCGCTGCGCAACGCCCCGCCGCTCGGCCCGCTGCTCGACCAGCTGATCTGGTCGAGTGGCGCGCGGCAGGCACCGCCCGATGGTATTCACGAGAAGATTACCCTGCTCGTGCAGCTCTATCGCGAGCGGCGCTGTCTGTTGGTGCTCGACAACTTCGAAACGCTCTTGCAGGCCGGCGCCGCCCCTGGCCAGTATCTCGCCGGGTATGCCGACTACGGCGCCCTGCTTCAGCGGCTCGCCGAGAGCACCCACCAGAGCTGCCTCATCCTGACCAGCCGCGAGAAGCCGGCCGAGCTTGGGCCACTCGAAGGCCGCACAGCGCCCGTCCGGCCGCTCCTGCTCGCGGGCTTGCCCGACGAGGCCTGCCAGCCCATTCTGGCGGCGAAGAAGCTGATTGGTTCCGGCACAGCGTACGCAGCCCTGGCACGGCGCTACGGCGGCAATCCGCTTGCGCTCAAGCTGGTCAGCGAGCCAATCCAAGAACTATTTGGCGGCGACATCAGCGCCTTTCTGGCCAACGATGATCTGTTTTTCAATGGTGTTGGGGCGCTGCTGGATCAGCAGTTCATGCGCTCGACGCCGCTGGAGCAGGCTGTGCTCTATTGGCTGGCGATCACGCGCGATCTGACGCCGCTCGATGCGCTGATCGAACACCTGGCCGGCGTGCTATCGCAGCGCGAGGTGTTGCAGGCGCTGGAGGCGCTGCGGCGGCGCTTGTTGATCGAGCGGGGCGCCGGCGCGCCTGCGTTCACCCTCCAGCCCGTCATCATGGAATATGTGACCGCACGCCTGGTTATGGCCGCCTGCAATGAGCTGATCAATG
This sequence comes from Chloroflexales bacterium, assembly GCA_013336035.1. Taxonomy (GTDB): domain Bacteria; phylum Chloroflexota; class Chloroflexia; order Chloroflexales; family Chloroflexaceae; genus CAIWXH01. Next base: position 3,503 of record JAAXUL010000301.1, on the reverse strand, counting down.
GGCAGCTCGCCCTCCTTTGCAGCCACGCCTTGGTGCAGGCGACCGCGAAAGACTATGTTCGACACAGCCAGGAGCAGCTGATCGCGGCGCCGGTGCTGGAGCAAGTGGTCGCGCTCAGCGGAGGCGCCCAGGCAGGCGAGCGACGGCTGGCCGATATGCTGGCCCAGTTGCGCGCCTGGCCTTTCGCTGAACAACGCTACGGGCCGGGGAACATCGTCAATCTGTTGCGGCTGCTACGCGGGAGCTTGCGAGGCCTGGATCTCTCGCGACTCGCGATTCGGCAAGCGTATCTTCAGGAGACCGAGGCGCAAGACGTGCGCCTGAATGGCGCCTACCTGACACAATCAGTGCTCGCCGAGGCGTTCGAATACGGAACATGCGTCGCCCTTAGTCCCAATGGCGCGTATCTCGCCGCCAGCACCCAGAGCGGAGAGGTGCGCCTGTGGCGCGTGACCGACCGTACGCTGGTGATGTCGATAGAGGCACACACGGGCGGGACGTATGGCCTGGCGCTCGCCGCGGATGGGCAGCTGCTCGTGAGTAGCGCGATTGATGGTACCGCCAAGATCTGGGCGGCGCCGAGTGGCCGCCTCCTGGCGACCCTCCAGGGCCACATTGGTGGGGTCAATTGCGTTGCACTGACCCATGACCAGCGGCTCGTCGTCAGCGGCGGCGCCGACGGCACATTGCGGCTGTGGGATACAAGCAGCGCTGCCTGCAACGCGATCTTCCACGGCCATCGTGATGCCGTCTGGGATGTCGCATTTGCGCAGCATGATCAGCTGCTATTGAGCGGCAGCAGCGATGGCACGATCAAGCTGTGGCAGACTTCGAGCGGCCAGCATGTAGCCACGCTGAGCGGCCACGCCGGCCCGGTATGGGGTGTGGCGCTCGCCGCCGACAGTCGCCTCCTCGCCAGCGGCGGCGCGGATGGCACCGTCCGGCTATGGGATATCGAGCGCCAGACCTGCCTCACCGTATTGCAAGGGCACACCGGCGGGGTGCGGGGCGTGGCGCTCGCCGCCGACGGTCGCCTCCTCGCCAGCGGCGGGATGGATCGCGCCATCCGGCTGTGGGATGTTTCAGCTGCGCTCACTGCCGACGTGGGGAGCGAGGCGTGCCTGGCGGTGCTGGAGGGGCATACAACTGGCGTGTGGGATCTGGCGCTCAGCGCCGACGGGCAGCTGCTCGCCAGCGCGAGCTTTGACGGCACCATCCGGCTGTGGGAGCCATACAGCCGCACCAGCCGCGCCGTCTTGCAGGGGCATAGTGGCGCCATCCGCACCGTGATGCTGGCGGCACATGGGCAGCTGCTCGCCAGCGGGAGCTTCGGCGGCATTATCCGGCTGTGGGAGCCGGACGCCCAAGTGTGCCGCCTCACCGTGCATGCGCACGATGGCATGGTCTTTAGCGTGGCGTTGAGCGCGGATCAGCACATGCTGGCCAGCGGCGGGCATGATGGAATGTTGCGGCTGTGGGATGCGCGCAGCGGCAGGCCGTTCGCCACGCTGCGCGGCCATACCGACGCCATCTGCGCTGTCGCCTGGAGCGCCGACGGCGCGATCCTGGCCAGCGGAAGCCGCGATGGGACAATTCGGCTCTGGGACGCGGTCAGTGGAGCCTGCCGAGCGACCTGGCAGGCCGATCGCGCTGGAATTCGCGATATTGGGCTGCTGGCGGATGGCGGGCTGCTCGCCAGCGCCAGCTTCGGCGGCAGCGTTGGGCTGTGGGATGTTGCCAGCGGGCGTTCACGCTGGATAACGCAGGCGCACACGGGCCTGGTCTGGCGTGTGGCTCTGGCGGGCGGTGGCCAGCTGCTTGCGAGCGCGGGAGAAGACGGTGTCGTGCGCGTGTGGGACGTAGAAAACGGGCACTGCCAGGCCACGCTCGTAGGGCATAGCGGGGCAGTATATAGCGTCGCGCTCACTGCCGACGGGCGGCGTGCCGTCAGCGGCGGACACGATGGAACCATCCGATGGTGGGATACCGAGGGCGGGACATGCCTGGCGATTATTGAGCGGCACAGTGTGGTCTGGAATGTGGCGCTCACCGCCGACGGGCGGCGTGCCGTCAGCGGCGAGCACGACGGCACGCTGCGCGTGTGGGATATGGATACGGGCGTGCTGCTGCACACGCTGCGCGCCGATCGCCCCTACGAGCGTATGGATATCACTGACTTGGACGGGATCACAGAGGCACAACGAGCATCGCTCAAGGCGTTGGGGGCGGTGGAGCAGACGGGCCGTGCGGCAGCGGAAGGCGATAAACAGCTTGTGGTAGGTTCGTGATATGCTCACCGGCCCTCTCAATGAGCTAGAGCGCGTCCCAGAAGCGCAGGTGCGAGCCGGAGCGGTACTGCTGCCACGTCGACTCGGCGTGCGCCTTCCCCGCGCTGGCTGGCGCTCATCCTCGGTGTCTTCTGCGTCCTCGTCGGCGCGCTCCTGCTCACGCGGCCCTTTCAATCGCTGGCCGTGCTCACCCTCCTGAGCGCGGCCGGCCTGCTCCTGACTGGCCTCAGCGAACTCAGCGACCCGGCAGATGCACTTGATGCGCGTGCCAGAGTCAGTGTCGGCCTTGGATGGATTGGGCTTGGGCTTGCCGTGCTGCTCTGGCCCGGCCTCAGTCTGCGTGTGCTCGCAATCACGGTCGGCCTTGCGATGGTTGGCAGCGGTGCAGCGCGAATCGTCGCGGGGTTGCGGGGCACGACCGATGTGCGACTCGCCTCCTTGCTGCTCGGCAGCGCCAGCGTCGTCCTCGGCGCCACCGCGCTTGTCTGGCCTGATGTTACCCTGCTCGTGGTCGCGGTGCTCTTTGGCATCCAGGTACTGCTCCTCGGCCTGGCCCGCATCGCAGGCGCGTTGCACGAGCGCTCCGCCTCCGCCACCATGCCGCCGCGCGAACCGCCCGGCCTCCTCCAGCGCTTCGTCCGCACCGTCGGCGCCGCGCTGGCGCTGCTGTTCTCGCTCGCGGTGGCCGCCCTCAGCCTCCGCGCGCACCAGGGCGCCCCAATGGTGGATGCGTTTTACCGCCCTCCGGCTGATCTCCCGTCCGCGCCCGGGGCGCTGCTGCGCGTTGAGCCGTTCACGCGGGCGCTCCCGCCCACGGCGCAGGCCTGGCGGGTGCTCTACACCACCACCAGGGCCGACGGTGTCCCCGCCGTGGCGAGCAGCCTGGTGGTCGCCCCGGCGAACCCACCGCCCGGTTCCCGCCCGGTGATCGCCTGGGCGCACGGGACCACCGGCGTGGACGAAACGTGCGCGCCGTCGCTGCTCAAGGATCCCTTCGGGGCGGGCGCGACGCCGGCGCTCGATCAGGTCATCGCCAACGGCTGGGTGCTGGTCGCCACCGACTACATCGGCCTTGGCACTGAGGGGCCGCACGCCTACCTCGTCGGCCCGCAGGCTGGGCGGGCCGTCCTCGACGCGGTGCGCGCCGCCCGCCAGATGCCCGCGCTCAGCCTGAGCGACCAGACCGTGGTGTGGGGTCACTTGCATCAGGCTGTC
>JAAXUL010000011.1:4849-27265 GCA_013336035.1 Chloroflexales bacterium | reverse complement strand
TCTCCCGAAGGCATGCATCAGGCGCTCGATCCAGATCAGCGAGTCGGAGGAGGCCGAGGTGGACGGCGAGGCCACGGAAAACACGATGCTCTCGGGGCCGGAGGCGGCGGCGATCTCGCGCAGCCTGGCGGCGGTCAGGCTCAGGGCCTCGTCCCAGCTGATCCGCTGCCAGCCCGGGTCAGGATCGCCCTTCGGCCGGGTCCGCCGCAGCGGATAGAGCAGCCGGTCGGGGTGATAGACCAGCTCCGGCGCGGCCCGCCCCTTCGCACACAGCGCCGTGCCGGTCGGATGCGCGGGGTCCGGCTCCAGGGCGACGAAGCGCCCGTTCTCGACGATGGCGATCGCGCCACAGCGTGAGACGCACAGGGCGCAGTACCCCGAAATCCGCTCGCCAGCCTGGCGGTCGACTCCCATCGTGAGGCCTCCTTCCTGACGATCACCTGGGAGAGCGCGATCTGGTCGGGGATGGCCCAGGGACATACCGGCGTCCCGTCCTTGCACCCGGCGGAGGGATGGCGGGAGCAGCGCTGCCTTGAGCAGGCTCGCTGGTGTTGGAGGGTCTATGTCCCGCGTGGCTGGTTAGCGTGTTCATTCTACCGCACGCACGGCTATGCTGCCTAGACAAGGGCTCGGGCGTCAGCGTTGAGCCTGCCCAAGGTCACGCGATAGCACTCCGCAAGCGTCTGCCGGTCTCCGTCCGTCGACAGGGCATCGATGCTCCCCTCGTAGGCCAGCGCGGCCTGACGCAGCAGCGGTGCGTGCTGCCACTTGTCGGCGGTGGCCTCGCCGATCCGGGCAATGGTCTCGAGCAGCCGGCTTATGACCAGCAGGTGCTCCCGGCCGTAGGTGCGGATCTGGTCGAAGGCCATGTCCACCAGCTCGTCAAAGCGGATTGGCTCGGCCACCATGCGCAGCCGGCCGCTGTCGTCGTACCTGCGCCCATCGGGGAGGGGCCGCCGGGCCACCCGGCAGAGCACCGCACCCAGGCGGTCGAGGCAGGTGATCGCCGTGAACGGGTCGTTGATCCCGGGCGAGAGGGCCCGGGCCGCCACCTCGACCAGCTGGTTCACGACGAACCGCACGTCCTGCTGGGCCGAGCGCTCACGGCCAAGGATGAGCGTCCTCCCAATGGCCGTGCCGATCTCATCATCCACGCGCTCGGCTGGCCAGGCCAGGGCGACCGGCTCGCCGGCCACCACGAAGTCGCCGGGGCGGCGGAGCAGGGTCACCACAAGGTCGTGCTCTGCGGCCAGGCCCATCAGGGTCTCGCTGTCAAGCACCTGGAGGTAGCCGTCGCGGTCGAGCGTGACGGCCTGCGCGTCGGGCGCAGCCGCCGGCTGGGCCGTCGTCCCCTCCATCCTGGAGGTCTGTGCGACGAGTCCGCGGCCGATCTGGGCCGGAAAGATCTGCTCGACGGCCGCGTCCAGCTCGTGGCTGACGGCGGCGATCACCTGATCGGCGCGGATGGACATCGCCACGTGGTGGATGAAGTAGATCAGCACGCCCAGGTTGGTGATGGCGAGCAGCACCCCGACCGTCACGGAGAGGTGGGGCACCACGCGGGTGTCCTCCAGCCCGCGGACGGTCCGCACCACCAGCAGGCAGTAGAGGAAGGTGGCGACGAAGGTGCCCAGCACCACCTGGTTGCCCGTGTCGCGCACGAAGGTGCGTAGCAGCCGCGGGCCGAACTGCGAGGAGGCCAGGCTCAGGGCGGCGATGGTGATCGAGAAGGTAGTGCCGGCCACGGTGATGGCTGAGGAGGCGACGGTGGAGAGCAGCGAGCGGGCGCCCTCGGGGCCGCCCCCATAGACCCAACCCAGACCGCTCAGAGCCGCATCGTTCAGCCACCCGTCGACGGTGAGCGTGACCAGCGCGAGGACGGCCGCGCCCGCGCTCATCAGCGCCGGCACGAACCAGAAGCTCGTGCGCAGCTGCTCCCAGCCCGTGGCGATTTGGGCGCGTAGACCTGACAGCGTATTCACTATTCCCACTGCAGCAATCTCCTTCCTCAGCGTGATGGGTAGCAGGGGACGTGCCGGGAGGATGACCGCCTGGAAACCGCCTGTCGCGCGCGGCAGGCGGCCGCCGGTAAACAATGGTGAACAGTGTCGCGTCGCGCCGCGTCAGGGGGGCCGGTGGCATGTAATCTGCAAGCGTGAGCGGCAGCAGGCGAGCACCGAGAGGGAGGCGTGATGTTCTTTGACGGCTGGCAGGGGATCGGGCGCACGGCGCTGGTGGGCGTGTTGGCCTACCTCGCCCTGGTCGTGCTGCTGCGGGTGTCGGGCAAGCGCACGCTCTCCAAGATGAACGCCTTCGACCTGGTGGTCACGGTGGCCCTGGGCTCGACCCTCGCCACCATCCTGCTCTCATCTGATGTGGCCCTGGCCGAGGGGGTGACCGCCCTCGCCGTGCTCATCCTCCTGCAGTACGTGATAGCCTGGCTCTCGGTGCGCTCGCGAGCGGTCAGCCGGCTGGTGAAGGCGGAGCCGGCCCTGCTCGCCTACCAGGGCCGGCTGCTGCCCGAGGCGCTGCGGCGCGAGCGGGTAGTCGACACGGAGGTCTGGGCCGCCGTGCGCTCGCAGGGCATGGCCGACCTGGCTGAGGTCGAGGCGGTGGTGCTGGAGACCGACGGGACCTTCACCGTGGTCCCGACGATCGAGCATCCGCAGACGTCGACGCTGCAGAGTGTGAAGGGCTACGAGCGCCGCAGGGAGCACGAAGCCGGCCAGGGCAACGGTCAGGATCACGCCCAGGAGTCGGCGCGCCAGGTTGGCAAGAGTCGCTGAGCGAGAGGAGACGCCGTGGACCTGTCGCCACTGTGGGAGCAGCTCCAGGGCATGCGCGACTACACGCTGATCCTGATCCCGAACCTCATCGTCGGGCTGATCGTCTTTGGGCTCTGCGTCCTGGCGGCCCGGGGGCTGCGGGGGCTGGCGCTGCGTGTGAGCGAGCGGCGCCGGCGGCACCGCAACCTGGGGCTGGTCCTGGGCCGGCTCGCCTACGGCGGCGCCATCCTCCTCGGAGCTCTGGTCGCGCTCACGATTATCTTCCCCAGCCTCTCGCCCGCCGACCTGCTCGGCGCCCTCGGCATCGGCGGAATCGTGGTCGGCTTCGCCTTCCGCGACATCGCCCAGAACTTCCTGGCCGGCATCCTCATCCTGCTCACCGAGCCCTTCCGCATCGAGGACCAGATCGTCTACCAGGCCTTCGAGGGCACGGTGGAAGACATCCAGGTCCGCGCCACGACGATCCGCACCTACGACGGGCGGCGGGTGGTGATCCCCAACGCCGAGCTGTTCACCAACGCGGTCACGGTCAACACCGCCTTCGACAGGCGGCGGCTCGAGTACGACATCGGCATCGGCTACGGCGACGACATTGGCCAAGCCCGCGAGCTCATCCTTGAGGCGATGCGGAGCGTGGGCGGGGTGCTGCGCGACCCCGCGCCCGACGCGCTCGTGGTAGCCCTGGCTGACAGCAGCGTAACCATCCGCGCACGCTGGTGGATCCAGCCGCCGCGCCGGGCCGACGCCCTGGATCTGCAAGACCATGTGCTCCAGGCCATCAAGGAGCAGCTCACCGTCCACGGCATCGACCTGCCGTTCCCCACCCAGCAGGTCCTCTTCCACGACCAGACCGAGGAGACGGATGGCGACCGGCGCCGGCAACGGGAGGGCTGGCCAGCCGGCCGGCGCGATGTGCCGGGGACGCGAAGCCTGGCGGGCGCCATCACTGGTCTCGCTGAGCGCGGCGCCCGCAGCGAGCGGGCGAACGAGAACGGCGGCGCGGGCGGGGGAAGGGGGCGCGACCAGCGCCGTGCGGACGAGGGATCGCGATGACCAGGCCTGCGCGGCGCCCAATCCACTGCACGAGCACACGCCCGCGTGGGTTTTGGTGATGACACGCTGGAGGATGTGATGGCACAGTCTCGAACCACTCGTGACCGACGCAACGAGGCGCAGGGCGCAGCCAGCGCGACTGCGCAGCACCCGTGGGTGAAGAATCTCGCGCGGGTCGGCCTGGCCGCGATCGGCGTGGTGTACATCCTGGTGGGCGGTCTCGCCGTCCGGCTTGCGCTCGGCCCCGGCGGCGGTGGCGGGGGCGCCCCCGACCAGCAGACGGCGCTGCAGCAGATCCAGGCGGCGCCGCTGGGCCGGCTCGTGCTCGGCCTGATCGCCCTGGGGCTGTTTGGCTATCTGGTCTGGCGCCTGACCGAGGCCTTCGCCGATAGCGCGGGCGAGGGCGATGCGCCTAAGGGCCTGGCGAAGCGGGCCGGGCACGCGCTCAACGGCCTGGTGTACGGCGCGATCGGCCTCCAGGCCGCGCGGCTGGCCCTCGGGCAATCGAGCGGCGGGGGCGGGTCGAGCCAGCAAGAATGGACCGCCCGCTTCATGAGCCTGCCCCTCGGCCGCTGGCTGGTCGGGCTGGCCGGCCTGTTCGTGATCGGCTACGGCCTGTACCAGCTCTACGAGGCGTGGAGGGAGAAGTACCGCGAGCGGCTGAGCTACAGCCAGATGAGCGCCGCCGAGCGTCGCTGGCTCGACCCACTGAGCAAGGCGGGGCTGGTGGCCCACGGCATTGTGCTCGGCCTGGTCGGCCTCTTCCTCATCCAGGCGGCCTACACCTTCAACCCACAGGAGGCGCAGGGCCTCGGCGGCGTCCTGAGCGAGATCGCCCAGCAGCCCTTCGGCCCCTGGCTGCTCGGCCTGGTGGCCCTAGGCCTGATCGCCTACGGGGTCTACAAGCTCGCCCAGGCCCGCTACCACCGTGTGCTGGCGCAGTAGGCGAGCAGCAGCGGACGACCAGGTCCGCGCGGCGCTTCAGCGGAGTGAGGCTAGTCTCCGCCTGCTCGCGGCTCAGCTGTCCGCCATCGTCTGGACCACGGACGCCGCGCTCCGGGTGACCTCGGTCGTTGGCGCCACCCAGCTCCAGCCCGGCCGACCGCCTGAGTGGTATCTCGGCAAGACCCTCCACGCGATCCTCGGCGCGGAGGCGGCGGCGCTGCCGATCATCCCGGCCCATCAGCGCGCGCTCAAGGGGGAGGCGGCGCAGTATGAGCATCGGGCCGCCGGGCGGATCTTTGCGGCCCGGGTCCAGCCGCTCCGCGACCAGCAGCAAGGCGTGCTTGGCTGCCTGGGGCTGGCGCTCGACAACACCGAGCGGACTCCGGCAGAGGCCGCGTGTCAGGCGGCTGAGCAACGCCTCGTGGCCCGGCGTCTGGAGGCGGAACGCCTAGCTGAGCGGGAGCGCGCCCGCCACGAGCTGTTCAGCTCGGTCTCCCACGATCTGCGGACGCCGCTCACCGCGGCCCGCGCCGCCCTCGGCCTGCTCGAGACGACCAGCGAGGGCCTCGGGCCAGGCGATCACCCGCTGCTCGACAACGCCCGTCGCAATCTGGAGCGGCTGCGCCTGCTTGTCGACGACCTGATTGCCGCCAACCAGCTCCTCGTCGGCGCGGCACCGCTGGCCAGCGCGCCCGTCCCCCTTGACTTGCGCACGGTGGTCGAGGCGGCCATCGCGCCGCTGGCGGCGCTGATCGCGCGCCGCGGGCAGACCCTGGTGCGCGAGCTGCCTATGGCTCTGCCGGTGCGAGGCGACCCGGCCCAGCTGGAGCAGGCGGTGAGCAACCTGCTGGCCAATGCCCACTACCACACTGGGCCCGGCACCCGGATTGATCTCGCCGGCTGGCAGGCCCCTGGAACCGTCCGCCTCGCGATCCGCGATGATGGGCCGGGGATCACGCCGGAGCTGGCTGCCACCCTCTTCCAGCCCCTCCAGCGATTGGGGGAGGAGGCGGTGGGCTCAGGCCTGGGGCTGGCGGTGGCGCGAGCCATTGTCGAACGTCACGGGGGACGACTCTGGTACGAGCCGGCGCCGGGGCGCGGGGTCACCTTCTCCCTCGCCCTGCCCAGCATCTCGGACGTGAGGAGCGAGCCTGGCCCATCCAGTGAGCACAGCTGATGCGAAGCGTTATCGCGGAGAATATGAGCGGCCGGAGCGATAGGCGTGCGACCCACGGACAGCGCTGAGGCCCGCTGGTCTTACTCTTGCTGCTCCAGTGCAGGCGGTGTACGAGGTGGGGCGCTGTCCCTTCAGGAGGACAGGCCGCGCTGGTGAGGATCAAGACGCTCGATGGATGGTTCGCCGCACGCTTCGCAGGAGACGCCCGCGCGCCCGGCGCCCGCCAGCCCCGTCGCTCCCATCACCTACTCACCCCTGCGCCGCTCGCTCTTCCTGTTCCGCTGGGTGATGTTCCTGGCGCTGCTGCTCATCGCCGTCCTCTGGCCGCTCCCCACCCGCGTCGGGCTTCCGCTCTGGGCTACGGTCGGCGTGTTCGGCCTGTACAATGGGCTGCTCCAGCTCGCCGTGGCCCGCATGCCATGGCGGGCCCGCGATGCGCGTATGCCGCTGCTGGACCTCCCAGTCATCGCCGGCCTGTACGCGGTGGGCACCGAGCCGGCCGGCGTGACCTTCACCCTGTTCGTGCTCGCGCTGCTGTCCGCGGCGGTGCTGCTGCCCCTCCGCGCGGCGGTGCTGTATACGCTGCTGGCCATGGCCGTCGTGGTGCTGGTAGCACCGACCCTGGCCGCATGGTCCGCCGTTCCACGGGAGCTGAACGTCTTCGCGGCCCGCTTGCTCATCTTGCCGCTGGTCGGCATCGGCGCAGCCCTGCTGATCCAGCAACTCGCGCGGGCCCAGGCCGAGGTAGCGGCGCACCAGCGTGAGGCCGAGCGCCTGGAGGAGCTGGAGAAGCTCCGCGCCGGGTTCGTGGCCTCGATCTCCCACGACCTGAACACGCCCCTGACCGCGATCAACGCCGGCCTGGGGCTGCTCGAGGACACCGCCGAGGCGCAGCTGCGCCCCGACCAGTTCCGCCTCTTGCATAACGCGCGGCGGAACGGCGAGCGGCTCAAGCGCCTGATCAACGATCTGCTCACCTACAACCGGCTGAGCGCCGGCGCGCTCCCGTTGCAGCGCGGGGCCGTCGACCTGCGCGAGGTCGTGGGCGAGGCGCGGGCAGTGGTGCAGGAGCTCGCCGAGCACAAAGGCCAGCGCCTCGCCCTCGACCTGCCCACGGCCCTTCCGGTCGCGGGCGACCGCCACCAGCTGGAGCGGGTGCTGGTCAACCTGCTCTACAACGCCCACGAGCACACCCCGCCCGGCACCAGCATCATGCTGCGGGGCCAGGTCGTCGCGTCTGAGGTTCACCTGACCGTGCACGACACTGGTCCAGGGATCCCCGCGGCGGAGCACGAGGCCATCTTCGCCCCGTTCCACCACACCAGCGGAACAGGGAGCGGGAGCGGGCTCGGCCTGGCCATCGTCCGGCAGATCGTCGCGCTGCACGGTGGGCGAGTCTGGGTCGAGAGCGCCCCTGGTGCGGGCACGACCTTCCGGATGGCTCTCCCCCAGGCCGAGGTTTCTGCGCAGCTGGAGCGCGCGGTCTAACGTGGCACATATCCTGCTGTGCTGCTACGGCGGCATCCCTGGCCGCCGCCCTGTCAGGTCGCTCCCAGGAGATGCATGGATACCTCTGTTGTGCGCGGTGGCTCGCGCCGCCTCCACGTGCGCTTGGGCGCCCTGTTGCTGATCCTGCTCCTCTTCGTGGGCGTCGCACCAGCGGCCCATGCCCAGAGCGCCCTGCCCGGCTCCTTCGCCCCCGGCCCCTGCCCCATCCCCGCGCCGGAGGGCTACACCCTTGACTGCGGTACCCTCACCGTCGCCGAGTCGCGCCAGCCCTTCACCGGGCGCACCCTCGCCCTCGCCGTCGCGATTGTCCGCTCGCCGAGTGTCACCAGGCAGCCTGACCCGGTGCTGGTCCTCGCCGGCGGCCCCGGCCAGCCCGCCCTGCCGCTGGTCGCCGCCGCCCCCCAGGTCTTCCGCGAGATTCTGGCCACCCGCGATATGGTCTTCATCGACCAGCGCGGCACCGGCTACTCGCGCCCGGCCCTTAACTGCACCCCACAGGCCGCCGCCCCCGCGCGCCTCATGGTCCCGCTGGGCGCCGCGTCGAACGACCGGCCCGCGCTGCTCCAGGTAGGCATCGACGCCCTGCTCGCCTGCGGAGCAACGTATCGGGCCCAGGGGATCGACCTCGCCGCCTACACCAGTGTCGAGAGCGCCGCCGATATGGAGGACCTGCGGGTGGCCCTTGGCTATCCCCGGTGGAACCTCTACGGCGGCTCGTACGGCTCGCGCCTGGGGCTGACCATGCTGCGCGACCGGCCCGCGACCATCCGCAGCGCGGTGCTCGAGTCGATCTACCCGCTGCAAGCCAACTTTCACACCGGGGTCTTCGCGACATTCAGTGAGGCTCTGGCCCGGCTGAATGCCGCCTGCGCCGCCGACCCGGCCTGTGGCGCCGCCTACCCCGACCTGGAGGGCGCCTTCGCGCGGGTGGTCGCCCGGCTCAACGCCGAGGCCGCCGTCCTGCCGATCCTCAACCTGGAGACGGGTGAGCCGATCGACTACCTGCCCTTCACTGGGGTCGATCTGACGGTCATCCTCTTCCAGCTGATGTACATCACGCCGGCGCTCCCGGTGCTGCCGGCCGTCATTGGCGAGGCTGACCAGGGGAACTACCGACCGTTGGCCAGCCTCACCTCGGCGCTGCTCGCCGAGCGGCAGCCGGGCGACGTGCCGATTGTCTCGCAGGGCATGCAGGTCGCTGTGCAGTGCAACGAGGATGCCACCTTCGCCCAGGCGCGCGAGTTTGTGGCGGCGCGCGACCAGCACCGCGCGGTGGCGGGGCTCGCCTTCAGCCCGCTCTTTCACGAGGCCATCCTGGAGATCTGCGCGGCCTGGGGCCTCACGCCGACAGCCAGCGCCGAGAACCAGGCGGCGCAAAGCGACGTGCCGACGCTGCTGATGAGCGGCGAGCTCGACCCGATCACGCCGCCGGCCAACGCCCGCGAGGCGGCGCGCACGCTCAGCCGGGCGACCGAGCTGGTCATCCCGCGCGGGGGGCACACGCCGAGCCTGCTGAGCCCCTGCGGCCGCGCAACGATCGTGCGCTTCCTCAACGCGCCGGAGCAGATCCCTGACGCCTCCTGTCTAGCCCAGGAGCCGCCCGCGCCATTTGTCGTCGTGCCGTAGCAGCGACTGCCAGGCTAACCGCACTCCCTCTCAGCGCCAGCCAGGGTATACAAACAACAGTTCCTGCAGGGAGGTTACTGGTGCGGCCGGTCCTCGGCGGGCCCACCGGCGTGGTCGAGGTTGCGGGCGGTGTTGATCAGCCCGACGTGGGAGAAGGCCTGGGGGAAGTTGCCTACCAGCCGCCTGGCGCGGGGGTCGTACTCCTCTGCGAGCAACCCGACATCATTCCGCAGGGCCAGCAGCCGCTCGAAGAGCGCGCGGGCCTCGCCCACCCGCCCCTGGAGCGCCAGGTTGTCGGCCAGCCAGAACGAGCAGATCAGGAAGGCGCCCTCGCCCGGCGGTAGCCCATCCACCCCCGAGCTGGTCGGGTAGCGCTCCACGAAGCCATCGTGGCAGAGCCGGGCCTCGATCGTCGCGACTGTGCCGACCATGCGTGGGTCGGTTGCGGGCAGGAAGCCCACCAGCGGCAGCATCAGCAGGCTCGCGTCGGGGTCCTTCGACCCGTAGAACTGCACGAAGCTGTTCAGCTGCGGATCGAAGCCCCGCGCCAGCACCTCGGCGTGGATCGCGTCGCGGGTGCTGCGCCAGCGGGCGGCGTCGCCCGGCAGCCCGAAGTCCGCGACCGTCTTCACCGCCCGATCCAGCGCCACCCAGGCCATCACCTTGGAGTGGGTGAAATGCCGGCGCGGCCCGCGGATCTCCCAGATGCCCTCATCCGGCTCGCGCCAGGCCGTCTCGAGGTGGCGGATGAGGGCCCGCTGCAGCCGCCAGGCCTGGTCGCTGCTGGCTAGCCCGGCCCGCCGTGCCACGTGGAGGGCGTCCATCAGCTCGCCGTATACGTCGAGCTGAAACTGGCCATAAGCGCCGTTGCCGATCCGCACCGGGGTGGAGCCCTCGTAGCCGGGCAGCCAGCCCAGCTCCAGCTCGGTGAGGCGCCGCTCGCCCGCCAGACCGTACATGATCTGGAGCTTCGCCGGCTCGCCAGCCACGGCGTTGACCAGCCAGTTGCGCCAGGCCCGGGCCTCGTCGGTGTAGCCGCCGGTCATCAGGGCGTAGAGGGTGAAGGTAGCGTCGCGCAGCCAGCAGTAGCGGTAGTCCCAGTTGCGTACGCCACCCAGCTGCTCGGGCAGCGAGGTGGTCGGCGCCGCGACAAGGCCGCCAGTGGGGGCGTACGTGAGGGCCTTGAGGGTGATCAGCGAGCGCAGGACGTCCTCGCGCCAGTCACCCTGGTAGGTGCAGCGGTCCGACCACTCCCGCCACCAGGCCGCGGTGGCTTCCAGCTCGTGCGCGGGGTCGAGGGGGTCGGGCGTGGGGGCGTAGGTCGGTGACCAGGTGAGGGTGAAGGGCACCCGCTCGCCTGCGGCGACGGTGAACTCCGCCACGGTGTGCAGATCCTCGCCGTGGAGCGGGACGGGAGTGTGAAGCAGGAGGGTGTCCGGCCCGGCCGTGGCTCGGATGCCGTCGGGGATGCGCTGGACCCAGGGCACCACCGAGCCGTAGTCGAAGCGGATCACCAGCTCCATGCGCATAGGCACCGCGCCGCGCCGGCCGACCACGAGGCGCATCACGTCGGGGGCGACATTGCGCGGCGGCATCCAGTCGATCACGGCGACCGCGCCGCTGTCGGTCTCGTACGCAGTCTCGAGGATCAGGGTGCCCGGCCAGTAGTGGCGGCGCACGCTCCGGATGGGCTCGGCGGGGGCCACCTGCCAATGGCCGTGCTCGGGGGTACCGAGCAGGGCGGCGAAGCAGGCGCCCGAGTCGAAGCGCGGGAAGCAGAGCCAGTCGATCGAACCGTCACGGGCCACCAGGGCCGCGGTCTGGCAGTCGCCAATCAGCGCGTAGTCCTCGATCCGGGACGGCATCGCTCGACCTCCTCGGTGGTGCCGTCTACGCTACGCATCGCGCGGCCTATTCCGCGCCCCGCTCGAAGTGGCGCACAGTGTGGGCGTGATGACGCATCAGGGCCGCGCGCACGGGGGCCGCCTGGTCAGGTGTGGCCAGGTGCACCACCAAGATCAGCTGATCATCGCGCGCGGCGTCGATCAACTGGTCGATACTCCGCTGGCGCTCGCGGGCCTCATCCAGCTCGGCCTGGCCCTTGCCGATCGCGCGCTGCACGCGGGCGCCCGCCCCGCGCCCCCGCAGCTCCTGGCCGCCCATCTGATAGATGGCGGCAACCGCCAGGCGCTGAAGGTCTGGCAGGGCCTCCTGCAGGAACGGCTCACGGTCGAAGATGGCAATCAGCGCCCCTGCGGGCGGGAACGCGAATGGGCTCTCACTCTGGCGCTCATCAGTCATCGCATCGCTCCTCTCGCTCCGGTGTGTGGTGCCGCTGGTGGCTGCGCCCGGTCACCGGGCGGCGTCACCCGCCGCGCGCTCGAGGTCGCCCGCGGCGGCGAGCAGCTCGGCGTGCTGCTTGAAGCGCTGGAGGTTGGCGTGCAGCGTGTGCTCCTCGATCCCCAGGACGCCCACGATGAGCTCGGGGAGCCCATGGCGCTGGTGGGTACGGGTCATCGTGACGCGGGTGGCGTTCCCCATGTCGATGAGATCGACGGCCTCGTTGATCACCGGCTCGCCGACGCTCTGCCTGGCGATGCGCGTGTTTGGGGTCGGTCGGTAATGGTCGTCTCCCACTCCCGATCTGCATCGCCGACGCGGCCGTGCCAGGCCAGCCGCCGCTCCCCCAGCCGCCGCACCTCGCGCACGTGAGCCATAAACTCCGGGTAGTGCTCGAACTGGCTCCACAGCGCGTAGACCTGCGCGCTCGGCACATTCACAATGATGCTTGCTTCAAGCTTTGCCATCTTGGCCTCCTCCAATGCTCATCCCAGCAGAGGGCTGCAACCCGTATGCCAGGAGTGGCGCCTTCTCCGCTCCCCGACCCGCTGACGTCGGTGCTAGCCGGCGCACTGTGGCCCTGTACTTGCTTGGTGTGAGCGTGTTGGGTGCCGCCTTCCGCAGTAAAAGGGGTGAAATACCGGGTGAAGGTCTGGCACTTTAAATGAGGTTCTTCAGGGAGCTTGTCTTCCCTGTGACACACCCTTTGGTGAGAGGGGTTCCTGCATGGCCGGTGCGTCCTCGGGGCACGAGCGGCCGATCGCGGTCTACGGGGCGATGGTGGCCAACGGGGTGATCGCCGCCGCCAAGTTTACCGCCGCCTTCTTCACCGGCAGCTCGGCGATGATCTCTGAGGGCGTCCACTCGGTCGTGGACACCGCCAACGAGGGTTTGCTGCTGGTGGGCATCAAGCGGAGCAAGCGCGGCCCTGACGAGGGGCACCCCTTCGGGCACGGCAAGGAGCTCTACTTCTGGAGCCTGCTCGTGGCGATCGTGCTCTTCGGCGTGGGCGGCGGCATCTCGTTCTACGAGGGCGTGACCCACCTGACCGGCCACGTGGCCAAGGAGCGCCAGGGCAGCGTGTGGTGGAACTACGGCGTCCTCGGTATCGCCCTGCTGGCCGAGGGCACCTCGTGGGTGATCGCCCTGCGCCAGTTCCTGCCGACGGTCGAGGACGAGAGCTTCTGGCACGCGCTGCGCACCAGCAAGGACCCGACGGTGGTGACGGTGATCGCGGAGGACTCGGCGGCCCTGATCGGGCTCGTCTTCGCCTTTTTCGGCGTGCTGCTCACCCAGCTCACCGGCAACCCGATGTGGGATGGCATTGCCTCGATCCTGATCGGCCTGACCCTCGGCGCCGTGGCGTTTTTCCTGGCCTACGAGAGCCGCGGCCTGCTGATCGGCGAGAGCGCCGATCCGGACGTCGTCGAGGATGTGCGCCGCATTGCGCGTGAGGACTGCGATGTGGCCGAGGTGGGCCAGCCGCTGACCATGCACCTGGGCCCCAAGGAGGTGCTGCTCAACCTCGACGTGCGCTTCCACCCCGAGCTGCCGGCCGAGCAGGTGACAGCGGCGGTGGATCGGCTAGAGCAGGCGATCCGCGATAAGCACCCCGAGATCAAGCGCATCTTTATCGAGGCCGAGGCCTTTCGATCGCGCCAGCGCGAGCGGGCGGCCGGGGAGCGGGCGACCCGCCAATGACGCCAGTGCTGCTTCCGCTGCTCATCGCCATGGCCGCCGCGCCGCTGACTGGCAGCGCTGGGACGCTGCGCCCGCGCCTTCGGCGCTATCCTCTGGGGCTGGGTGTTGGGCGGGAGTGTGGACCCGTCCTGGGCGCTAAGCTGGAGGCTGCGGCCGCGCTTCACCTTTGATGGTCTGCCGCCCTTTACGCCCTTCTGGCCACAGGAATCGGGACGCTCGTGCTGATCTCTGTCACCCGCTACATTGCCGACCACCTGCGTCACGCGGGCCGCCCTGAGGCGGAGCAGACACGCTTCTACGCCTTTCAGCCACTGAAGACTCCCGGCGAGGCAGAAAAGTCAGGGCGCTCAGCGTGGCAAGTCCGCCGCGGGGAGGTGGCCGATGAGCCGAGAGCACGGACGCTGTTCACCATTGTTCACCGACGTGGTGGCACAGGTGGCACGCCTTCTGCGGATCAGCGTGGTGTCGCTCGGCCGCTCCGGGCCGAGCTGGTACGGAGCGCCTGTTCACGCCGAAGGAGTCCGCATGACCACCGCCGCCACAGTTTCGCGGGGCGCCAGCCAGGAGCGCCACGCGCCGCCGGGGTGGAGCGATAACCCGTCGAGCTGGCGCCAGCGCCTGCCGATCGTCGGGCTGGCCCTGCTCGGGCTCGGCGTCGCCTCCTACCTCTCCCTCTTCCAGCTCGCGATCATCCCAGCGGTGTGGGAGCCGTTCTTCGGCGACGGGAGCCGCACGATCCTGACCTCGAGCGCCTCGACCGTGCTGCCGGTGCCCGACGCCATCCTGGGGGCCCTTAGCTACCTGGTGGACGCCGTCACCGGCGTGATCGGCGGGCGTGAGCGCTGGCGCACGATGCCGTGGGTCGTGATCCTCTTCGGGCTCGCCGTCGGGCCCCTCGGCGCGGTCAGCATCCTGCTGGTCATCCTCCAGCCGGTGCTGTTCCAAGCCTGGTGCACGCTCTGCCTGGCCTCGGCGGCGATCTCGATCGGCATGATCGGCCCGGCGATGGACGAGCTGCTGGCGAGCCTGCAATACCTGGCGCGTGTGCGGGCCAGGGGCGGCTCCCTCTGGGGCGCATTCTGGGGCACCGAGCGCCAGGAGGAGGGCTAGCGATGTGGGCGCGCATCATCACCATCGCGTGCGGCCTCTGGCTGATGGCGGCGCCCGCTATCCTCGGCTACGACGGGCTGGCCGCGGTGAACCACCGGATCGTTGGGCCATTGATGGCCAGCTTCGCGGCCATCGCTATCTGGGAGGTCACCCGCCCACTGCGCTGGCTCGGGGTGCCCCTCGGCCTCTGGCTGATGGTCGCGCCCCTGCTCCTGGGCTACGGCGACACGGGGCGCCTTAACGGGCTCGCCGCAGGCGTCATCGTGGTCGGTCTCTCGCTGATCAGGGGGAAGGTCGCACAGCGCTTCGGGGGCGGCTGGTCGAGCCTCTGGCGCACCAGTGGCTTTCCCCCTGAAGATCGGCCGGAGCCAATACGTGGGACTCGGGAAGCGAACGACTGAAGGAAAGGAGTGTCGGAGCCCCGCCTGAGCGCGAGCGCGCCGAGTGATATGGCACAGCATAATGGGAAACGTGAGGTGGTAGTCGTCACCGGGGCCGATGCCGGGCTGGGCCGCGCCATCGTGCGCGCCTTCGCCTCGGCGGGCGCCGATGTCGCCCTGATTGCCCGCGACCGCGACCGGCTCGAGGCGGCGGCGGGCGAGGTGCAGCGCGCCGGCGGACGCGCGCTGGTGCTACCCCTGGATGTGGCCGACGCCCAGGCGGTCGAGGCGGCCGCGGCGCAGACCGAGCAGGAGCTCGGGCCGATCGACGTCTGGGTCAACAACGCTATGGTCTCGATCTTCTCGCCGGTCAAGGAGATGACCGCTGAGGGCTATCGGCGCGTCACCGAGGTGACTTACCAGGGCTATGTGCACGGCACCCTCGCCGCGCTCAAGCGGATGCTGCCCCGCGACCGGGGCGTGATCGTGCAGGTCGGCTCGGCCCTGGCCTACCGCGGCATCCCGCTCCAGTCGGCCTACTGCGCCGCCAAGCACGCCATCCAGGGCTTCCACGACTCGCTGCGCAGCGAGCTGATCCACGACGGGAGCCAGGTCAAGGTCACGATGGTGCAGATGCCGGCCCTGAACACGCCGCAGTTCCGCTGGGTGAAGAGCCGGCTGCCCAACCAGGCCCAGCCGGTGCCGCCGATCTTCCAGCCTGAGGTCGGCGCGCGGGCCGTAGTCTGGGCCGCCCGCCATCCGCGCAAGGAGCTCTACGTGGGCTGGCCGACGGTCAAAGCCATTGTCGGCGACAAGCTGGTCTCCAGCTTCGCCGACCACTACCTGGCCCGCGGGGGCTACGAGAGCCAGCAGACCGACGAGCCACGGGACCCGGAGCGGCCCGACAACCTGTGGGAGCCCGTGGCGGGCGATCAGGCGGCCCACGGGGTCTTCGACGCGCGGGCGAAGGGCTGGAGCGCCCAGCTCTGGCTGGCCACCCACCGGGGTTGGGTCGCGGCCGGCGGCGCCGGGCTGGCCGCGCTGGCCGGCGCGCTGCTCTGGCGCCGCGCGGCGTAGCGGGGGAGCAACGATGGCGACACCACACTCGGGCGAGGCGATCAGCCGGACCTGGTGGCAGCGCGGGGTCATCTACGAGATCTATCCGCGCTCCTTTCAGGATAGTGACGGCGACGGGGTCGGCGACCTCGCCGGGATGATCCGGCGGCTCGACTACCTGCGCTGGCTGGGCGTCGACGCGATCTGGCTGACCCCCTTCTATCCCTCGCCCATGGCCGACTTCGGCTACGACGTGGCCGACTATACCGGCGTGGACCCTCTGTTCGGCAGCCTGGCCGACGCCGACCAGCTGATTGCCGAGGCACACCGCCGGGGCCTCAAGGTGATCCTCGACTTCGTGCCCAACCACAGCTCTGACCGCCACCCGTGGTTTCAGGAGGCGCGGGCCTTGCGCGACAACCCCCGGCGCGACTGGTACGTCTGGCGCGACCCGGGGCCTGACGGCGGCCCGCCTAACAACTGGCGCAGCGTCTTTGGCGGCAGCGCCTGGACCCTCGACGAGGCCACGGGCCAGTACTACTACCACGCTTATCTCAAGGAGCAGCCCGACCTCAACTGGCGCAACGCGGACGTGCAAACGGCCATGTTCGACGTGATGCGCTTCTGGTTGGATCGGGGCGTGGACGGCTTCCGCATCGACGCGCTGCGCCAGCTCGTCGAGGACGACCAGCTACGCGATAATCCGGCGAACCCCAGCTACCAGCCGGGCGACAACCCCTACCACGCGGTCGAGCCCGTGCATACAACAGACCAGCCCGAGACCCACGCGCTGGTGCGGCGCATGCGCGAGGTGGCTGACACTTATGCTGACCGGGTGCTGATCGGCGAGCTGTACCTGCCGATCAAGCGCCTCGTCGCCTACTACGGCGAGCACGGGAATGGGCTGCACCTGCCGTTCAACTTCCACCTGATCCTGACCCCCTGGAAGGCCGACCAGATCGCGGAGCTGATCCGGCAGTACGAGGCAGCCCTGCCGCCCGACGGCTGGCCCAACTGGGTGCTGAGCAACCACGACCAGCAGCGCCTGGCGAGCCGCATTGGTGACGCCCAGGCCCGCGTGGCGGCGCTGCTGCTGCTCACCCTGCGTGGCACGCCCACCCTCTACTACGGCGACGAGCTCGGCATGCGCGACGTGGCCATCCCGCCGGAGCAGCTCCAGGACCCTGTCGCCCGGCGGGTGCCCGGCCACGGCCGCGACCCCGAGCGCACGCCGATGCAGTGGGATGCCGGGCCCAGCGCTGGGTTTACTGCTGGCACCCCATGGCTCCCCGTTGGGGAGCACTACCAGATCATCAATGTGGCAGCTGAGCGAGAAGATTCGCACTCGATGCTCACCCTCTACCGGCGGGCCCTGGTACTGCGCCGGGCACACACCGCGCTCGCCATTGGCACCTACGGTGCGATTGAGAGCCAGGACGATGTGCTGGCCTATGTGCGCGAGGGCGACGGCCAGCGCTGGCTCATCGCCCTGAATCTGAGTGCGAGCTCCCAGGGCTACACGCCGGCCGAGGCGTTCACGGGCAGCATGCGGCTCTCGACCCACGCGGACCGCGAGGGCGAGACCGTGCGCGACACCCTCACGCTGCGTGGGGACGAGGGCGTGGTGATTCAGCTCGACACCGGCACGGCGCCGGTTAAAGGGAGACAGGATGGCTGAGCGAAATCGATGGCGTGGCGCGATCCTTGGCGCCGTGGGCGGCGCGATCGGCACCCTGGTCATGGGCTACTACTTCCAGGCCCTCGCCAGGCTGAACCCCGCAGGTGAGCAAGGGAGCTCAGGCGAAGACAACCCTGACGAGCAGCGGAGCCACGCGCTGGACGACGTCTCGCTGATGGGGAAGCACTACCGCGACGATGAGAGCTCCACCGTGACGGTCGGCCGGCTCGCCTACGGCGCCGCCGCGGGCGAGGAGCCAAAGACACAGGAGACCCGGACCACGCTGAGCCAGTTGGTGCACTGGGGGTTCGGCACGGCGATGGGCGCGCTGTATGGGGCAACCCGCTCGGGCACGCGCCCGCCCGACCTCGCGGGCGGAGCTGTTTTTGGGGCGGCGGTATGGCTCTTTGCCAGCGAGCTGATGCTGCCCCTGCTCGGCCTGGCGCCTGGCCCGACCGTGGAGCCGGCCAGGCAGCATGCCACGCAGTTTGGCGCCCATCTGGTCTACGGCGCCACGGTTGCGGCGACGACGCGTCTCCTGGAGCGGCTGGTTGCGAGTCGAGCGTAGGCGGCCACGGACGTACTCCGACCAGGCCCCGTCCCTGTGACTGGTTTGTGACCCGCAGCCCCCAGCGGTGCGGCCTCGCCGGCACGACGGTTGCCCGATTATACGCGAGCCAGACAACAGGAGCACGCATGGAGGCACGCTGATGTCCACAGCTATCGGCCGGCTCCGCTGGGCCATCGCCGAGGGCTACATCCCTGGGGAGAGCACTGGGCCTGAGCCCGCGATGACTAGCCACGAGACGGCCTGCCTGCTGAACACGTCGGGCCAAGAGGCCCATGTCCAGATCACCCTCTTCTTCAGCGATCGCGAGCCCGCCGGACCCTACCACATCACCGTGCCGGCCCGGCGTACGCGCCACGTCCGCTTCAACGACCTGAGCGACCCCGAGCCGCTCCCACGCGACACAGACTACGCCAGCCTGATCGAGTCCGACGTCCCGATCGTCGTCCAGCACACCCGGCTCGACTCACGCCAGTCCGCCAACGCCCTGATCACCACCATCGCCTTCGCCGAGGATGGATAGCCAGCTCGGTGAAGCCAATCTGCGAGCGGGAAGGAGCTGTTCCCTATGAGCAATGAGCTTGATGGCAAGCGGATCGCGATCCTCGTCGCCCACGGCTTCGAGCAAGTGGAGCTGACGGAGCCACGCAAGGCCCTGCGGCTCGCGGGGGCGACGCCGCACATTGTCTCGCCCACGATGGGCGAGATCCGAAGCTGGAACCACACCGACTGGGGCGACAGCTTCCCGGTTGATGTCCCCCTGGATCGGGCCAGCCCGACTGACTTCGCTGCGCTGCTGCTACCCGGCGGGGTCATGAACCCAGACCGGTTGCGCACCAACCCCCAGGCGGTGCAGTTTGTCAAAGCCTTCTTTGACGCGGGCAAGCCGGTGGCAGCGATCTGCCATGGTCCCTGGACTCTGATCGAGGCCGGGGTGGTACGTGGCCGCACGCTCACCTCCTGGCCTTCGCTTCAGACCGACTTGCGCAATGCGGGGGCGACGTGGGTTGACCAGGAGGTCTGTATCGATAACGGGCTGGTGACGAGCCGCAAGCCCGCCGACATCCCGGCCTTCAACCGCAAGATGATCGAAGCGTTCGCCGAGGGCCTGCACGCGCGCCAGATTGGGGTCTGATCGCACCACCCTTGACGGGACGGTACGACACGGAACGCTCCGGCGCCTGGCTAGCCATCAGGTTGGAGCAAACGCTGGACGAGGGAACCATTGCGATGATTCGCACGACCACCTGGTCCGTCCCCATTGAGCGTGTCGCCGTCAGCGCCTACACCATCCCCACCGACGCGCCCGAATCGGACGGCACCTTCACCTGGGACGAGACCACGATCGTCGTCATCGAGGTTCACGCGGCGGACCTTGCCGGCCTCGGCTACAGCTACACCACCCCGGCGGCCGCGCGCCTGATCGCCGACTCGCTGGCCGGGGTAGTGAGGGGCCACGACGCGATGGCCGTGCCGGAGGCCTGGGCGGCGATGGTCCACGCCGTGCGTAATGTTGGACGCCCGGGGATCGCTTCCTCGGCCATCGCCGCCGTGGACACCGCGCTCTGGGACCTGAAGGCGCGCCTGCTCAGCATGCCGCTGGTGGATCTGCTGGGCGTGGCGCAGACGGCGATGCCAATTTACGGCAGCGGCGGCTTCACCTCGTATACCGAGGGGGAGCTGCGCGCACAGCTGGGCGGCTGGGCAGAGCAGGGCCTCGCGATGGTCAAAATGAAGGTGGGTCGCGAGCCCGGCCAGGACCCGGCCCGCGTCCGTGCCGCCCGCGACGTGATTGGCCCTGCCGTGGCGCTCTTTGTCGACGCGAACGGCGCCTACACGCGGAAGCAGGCCCTCGCCCTGGCCGGGCGCTTCGCCGAGGCGGACGTGACCTGGTTCGAGGAGCCGGTCTCGTCGGACGACCTGGCGGGCCTGCGCCTGCTGCGCGACCAGGGGCCGCCGGGGATGGCCATCGCCGCGGGCGAGTACGGCTACGACCTCCCCGCCTTCCGGCGCCTGCTCGAGGCGGGGGCCGTGGATGTGCTGCAGGCCGACGCCACCCGCTGCGCCGGCATCAGCGAGTTCCTGCGCGTGGGCGCCCTCTGCGCCGCGCACATAGTCCCGCTCTCGGCCCACACGGCGCCGGCGCTGCACCTCCACCCCTGCTGCGCCCTCGCAATCGCCTGCCACATCGAGTACTTTCACGACCACGCCCGGATCGAGCGGATGCTCTTCGACGGGACGGTGGAGCCGGCGGACGGCATGCTGCGCCCAGATCGCTCGCGGCCAGGGATGGGCCTTGAGCTGAAGCGTGCCGACGTGGCGCAGTACGCGGTGGATTTCTGAGCGCCTGCACGCTGCGCTTGCGGTAACGAGTAAGGATGGTGGCCTATGCAAGCGGTGATTCGAGCGCACGAGATCGGCACACGCCACGGGGGCGCGCCCGGCGAGGTAGACGCGGCGCGCCTGGAGCGTCGGCTGCGCGCGGCGGTGCGCGGCGAGGTGCGCTTCGACAACGGCAGCCGCGCCCTCTACGCCGCCGACGCCTCCAACTACCGCGAGACGCCGATCGGCGTCGTCATCCCGCGCGATGTCGACGACGTGGTCGCCGCCGTGGCCCTTGCCCGCGAGGCCGGCGCGCCCGTGCTGCCCCGCGGCTGCGGCACCAGCCTCGCCGGCCAGTGCTGCAACGTGGCCCTGGTGCTCGACTGCTCGAAGCACCTCACCCAGATTCTGGAGGTGGACCCCGAGCGCAAACGCGCGCGGGTGCGCCCCGGCGTCATCCGCGACCAGCTGGTGGCCGCCACCGCGCCCCACGGGCTGACCTTCGGCCCCGACACCTCGACGCACAAGTACGCCACCATGGGCGGCATGATCGGCAACAACTCCTGCGGCGTGCGCTCGGTGCTGGCCGCCTTCGAGGGCACCGGCGCCCGCACCTCCGATAACCTGGAGTCGCTGGAGGTGCTGACCTACGATGGCCTGCGCCTGCGCGTCGGGCCAACCGGCGACGACGAACTGGCGCAGATCATCCGCGCGGGCGGGCGGCGTGGCGAGATCTACGGGAACCTCAAGGCCCTGCGCGACCGCTACGCCGATCACATCCGCAGGGGCATCCCCAACATCCCCCGCCGCGTCTCCGGCTACAACCTCGACGACCTGCTCCCCGAGCGGGGCTTCAACGTCGCTCGCGCCCTGGTCGGCAGCGAGGGCACCCTGGTCACCATCCTCGAGGCCGAGGTCATCCTCGTGCCCAGCCCGCCGGCGCGCGTGCTGCTCGTGCTCGGCTACGCCAGCGTCTACGAGGCCGGCCACCACGTGCCCGAGGTGATGGGTCACCGGCCCAGCGGCTGCGAGGGTATCCACGCGGAGCTGATCGACTACATGCGCACCAAGCAGCTGCACATCGGCGATGTGGACCTGCTGCCCGAGGGCGGCGGCTGGCTGCTGGTCGAGTTCGGCGGCCAGAGCGTGGACGAGGCTCGCGGCAAGGCCGAGGATCTGATGCACGACCTGCGGGGCACGCCCAACGCCCCCCATATGAAGCTCTTCACCGACGCGGCGCAGCAGGCGAAGATCTGGGAGATCCGCGAGTCGGGGCTGGGGGCCACGGCCTTTGTGCCCAACGAGCACGACACCTGGCCCGGCTGGGAGGACTCGGCGGTGGCGCCCGAGAAGGTCGGCGACTACCTGCACGACCTGCGGAACCTCTTCGGCACGTACGGCTACGACGCCTCGCTCTACGGCCACTTCGGCCAGGGCTGCATCCACACCCGCATCAACTTCGACCTGCGCACCGCCGACGGCATCGCGAAGTACCAGCGCTTCACCCGCGAGGCCGCCGAGCTGGTGGTGGGCAAGTACGGCGGCTCGCTCTCGGGCGAGCACGGCGACGGCCAGGCCCGCGCCGACCTGCTCGAGGTGATGTATGGCCACGAGCTGATCGACGCCTTTCACGAGTTCAAGGCGATCTGGGACCCTGAGTGGAAGATGAACCCGGGCAAGGTGGTGGACCCCAACCGGCGCACGGCCAACCTGCGCCTTGGCACCGACTATGAGCCCTGGGTGCCTGAGACCTACTTCCAGTTCCCCGAGGACCGCGGCAGCTTCGCGCGGGCCACCCTGCGCTGCGTGGGCGTGGGCAAGTGCCGCCGCCACGAGGGCGGCACCATGTGCCCCAGCTTCCAGGTGCTCCACGAGGAGGAGCACACCACCCGCGGGCGCGCCCACCTGCTCTTCGAGATGCTCCAGGGCGACACCATCCCCCAGCGTTGGCACAACGAGCCGGCGAAAGAGGCCCTCGACCTGTGCCTGGCCTGCAAGGGCTGCAAGGGCGAGTGCCCGGTGCAGGTGGACATGGCCACCTACAAGGCCGAGTTCCTGGCCCACTACTACGCGGGCCGGCTCCGGCCACGTCAGGCGTACGCCTTCGGCCTGATCTTTTACTGGGCGCGCCTGGCCGCCCTCGTGCCGCAGCTGGCCAACCTCGC